>CAZMLD010000130.1:0-6543 GCA_964566975.1 uncultured Thiotrichaceae bacterium
GACGGTGAATGTGGTAGGTGTTCCCATGCAGCAGCATGGGAACGAGAAACAATTAAAAAATTCCGTATTTCTGCGGTTCAAAAGCTTTTAATATGACTGTTCTACTTTGTCGCAACATCAATCTAAAACACCTGCAATCCTTACTTAATCGTTACCACATGAAAATAAAAACCGTTGACGATAATGCAACCATTCCCGGCAGTTTCTGGCAACCGCCAGAGGCGGGTTTGATTGCTGATACGCTTTATATCCGAAATGATACGCCCGTACATTCTGCACTACACGAAGCCTGCCATTATATCTGCATGGATAAAGAACGCAGAGAGAGTCTTGATACCGATGCGGGTGGTAACGCAATAGAGGAAAACGGGGTTTGCTATTTGCAGATTGTTTTATCCGACTTCATCCCTGAGATGAAGCGCACACGCATGTTAAATGACATGGATGCATGGGGTTATTCTTTTCGTTTAGGTTCAGCCAAAGCCTGGTTTGAACAAGATGCAGAAGATGCGATTGCGTGGTTGCTTAACTATAAAATTATTACTTTAGAAAAACAGCCCAGCTGGCAGCTTCGCCACTAGTGCTTCACCGCTAGCCATGCATTACTAACCATGCGCTGCTGACGACGCATCGCTAGCGCTTTCCGTTTAACATCTCGTATCAGCGGAATGCGCTTGTTATGCACGATTGTTAGACTTGGGAATGCCTAAAACATGAAACCACATGGTCGTTTACCATGCCTACTGCCTGCATATAAGCATAGCAAGTAGTTGGGCCGACAAACTTAAACCCCCTTTTTTTTAAGTCTTTACTCATGGCTTCAGAAGTAGACGTACTTGCTGGAACATCTGATAATTGTTGCCACGAATTTTTTATTGGTTTTCCTTCTACAAATGACCAAATGTAAGCATCAAAACTAGCATATTCGTTTTCAATGGCTAGCACCTGTTTTGCATTTTCTATAGTGGCTTTAATTTTTTGTTTATGCCTTACAATACCTGAGTCCTGAAGTAATTTTTCTATTTTTTTATCAGTGTATTTTGATATTTTTTTAACATCAAAATTGTCAAAAGCCTTTAAGTAGCCCTTTCTTTTTTTAAGAATCGTCGCCCAGCTTAATCCTGACTGCGCACTTTCTAAAATTAACATTTCAAATAATAAACGATCATCATGAACAGGAACACCCCATTCCATATCATGGTGTTCTGTTTCCAGAGGATTTGAATTTGCCCATTCACAGCGTTTCATTGCTAACTTTCCTTTTTAATGCATAACAGGATAAAGTTATTTTTCAGGTAGCTTTTTCGGACGTCGGTTTTCGTCAATGGCGACATAGGTTAATACCGCTTCCGTCACCTTTATGCATAATGTTTCACCTTTACTCAGCCGCTGAGCATACACTTCAACCTTCACTTTCATTGAGCTACGACCTTCCGCAATAATGTCGGCATAACAGCTGATTAAATCACCAACAAACACGGGCTGTTTAAATTCAAAACTGTCCACTGCACGCGTAACCACCGGGCCGCGAACACGATCCAGTGCGGGTATGCTGCCAGCGATGTCAACATACGACATAATCCAGCCACCAAATATACTGCCACCTGGGTTCTGATCTGCCGGTCGCGCAGGCACACGAATAACAGGCATTCGATTTTCAGGTAGCTTATCTTGGGGTGGTGTAGTTTCAGTCATTGTTCTCTACTGCTAGCCGACAGCACATTGCCATAGCGAAAGGGCAATGTGCTGTCGAAGAAATATGCAATCCAGTTACGGTATTTTAACAAAAATCGTGGTATGCGCTGCCGGATTAACCGCTGGAACAGTCGCCGTAAAACCGCTGTTAATGGCATCAATAATACGATTCGCTATCACCGCATAACCGCGTGCAGTTGGGTGTACGCCATCCAGCGAAAAAGCACCGCCAGTGCCAAAGGTAGCATTAATAGAGCCACTACCGAAATTGATACCGTCACCACTTAATTCTGCCATGATCGCGGCAGCATCAACAAAAATTAAATTTTCATCGCCATCGGCTGCGGCTTTTATGGTGGCATTAAAGGCTAGTCTTGCGCTGTTGACTGCATCAATTTCAAACGGGATTAACACATCTGAATCTTCCAGCGCTCTGCCCAAACCCCAGACCGTGCGTGGATCACCTGAAACAGCTTCTGTGCCAATTTTAGCACTCGCGGTCAGCACCACCAGATCACTGGCGGTTGCCTGTCTAATACTGGGAACATTGAAAGTGCTTAAGTCGGTTAAGGTTTCATCTTCGATCACGACGGCGTTATTCAATCCTGCGGAAAATGAAATGGTGCGCTTGGCTATTTCTTCTGGGCTTGCGGCTAAAAGTTGAGCAATGCCACCATTATATGCAGCGTATGCCGCATTTAACGCATCCGCAGTCACCTGATCCAAAGGCACTGGGTTAAACGGCACGGTGGTAAAAAACGGGATGGTACTGATATCCGGCACATTGATTAACACCCCTTTAACATCGGCATTCGCCTGTTTGAAGGCACCAACTAGGCCAGTATGAACATTGGCAAATACTACTGGACTGGTTATATCGTTTGAGCCATAAGTGGCAGGATCAAAGTTATTCAGCTGGTCAATACCCGTGCCACCCGACAGGGCATATGACAGCACATCATTATTACCTATCCACAAAACATAAAAAGAAGGTTGCAACACAACGGCATCGGCAATCATTGAGGTGGTTGTAGAAGAAGCAAAACGGACAAAATAAGGATTGGCTGCTCCCACCGCTAAGCCAGCTGCATTACCATAACCTTCTGCTAGCAAATGAAACGACTTTGCACCTGGTACGCCCATATTATTGAACGCACCGGTTAATACACTAAAGACTTCGGTTGTTGGCACGCCCACTATAGGTTCTGGTGCGGGTGTTTCACCTTCAACATTGGGATTCGGGTTGGTATTTAACACCAGTCTGTTTGCAAAAGCAGGATTAGCCACTCCAGCAAACAGCAAACCGCCGAGATTATCACTCACCAATGGCTGGTTAAAGTTGCCACCGCCGACTTTGGCAAACTGCTGCGCCAGTAGATTCGGATAGGAATTTGTTTGCCCGCTCAGATAAAGTGCCCTGTCGGCAAAACCCGCGGTTAACGAGTCGCCAAGTGCAACAAAATGACTGAAGTCGGCAGAGCCACTGCTAAAGCTTATCTCGTCTGGCTCCTCAAAACCTGTGTCGCAGGCAGAAATAACCGCATAGGCAATAAGCAATGCTGTTATTTTTATCATTTTATTATTCATAAGCGTAACCCCTGATTAGTTCGATAATTTTAGTTCAGTAATTATTTAGCAACAAAGTACATTATTTTACATGCCTCTGCATTTAACTCAGCATTATTATGAGGTAAGGACGCATGTTATTTTATTATGGCATTAGTAGTGTGAGCGCTCACTGGCGCATCACATTAGCGGTTAAAAACATTATTTAATCTCATTCCGCTTTTCCTTATCCGGCAACAGCCAAGCAGCCAGTGCGGGTAGTAAAAATACCGCACCCAGCATATTAACGAGGAACATAAAGGTCAACATGATACCCATATCAGCCTGAAATTTAAGGTCGGAATATATCCAGGTCATCACCCCCAGTGCCAGTGTGATGGCAGTAAAAACCACACCACTACCGGTCATTTTCAGGGTCATGCGATACGCCTGCGCCAGCGGCAAACCCAGTTTCATCTGGCTCTGCAATCGACTAAAGATATAAATGCCGTAATCAACACCAATACCGACACCCAAAGCAACCACTGGCAAAGTATTCACCTTGAGCCCTATTTCCAGATGAGCCATTAAAGCATAGGATAACAAACTGACTATCGCCAGTGGGATGACCACACATAACGCCCCCATAAAGGAGCGAAAAGTAATTAAACACAGGATAAAAATCGCACTGAAAACATAGAATAAGATAGGGAATTGTGCTTCTGCCACGACTTCATTGGTCGCTGCCATTACCCCTAGGTTATGACTAGCGAGCAAGTAGCGCACGTTTTCAGCGGCGTGATTATCTCGGTAATATTTTACCTGGTCGATGACTCGGCTAATGGTTTCTGCCTTGTGGTCTTCGGTAAAAATTAGCACTGGCATAACACTGCAATCGCTATTCAGCAATCCACTGCTGGTCGGCACATGCGCGGTAGCCTGTACCAGCATATGCTGATTGCGCGGTAACTCACGCCATTCCAGTGCGCCTTCATTCCAGCCTGCATTTAATACTTTAGCGACGCCAGCTAATGAGATTACTGATTGCACACCATCGACGTTTTTCATCATCCACGCGAAACGATCAATATTCCGCATTATGTCGTAATTGATGCAGCCATCCTTTTCGGTTTCCACAATAACCGATAACACGTCTACGCCGATTGAAAAACGCTCGGTAATGACGGCGGTATCTAGGTTGTAAATTGAGTCTGCATGAAACTCAGGGACACCCTGATGCAGGTCGCCAATAGCCACTTGTGAGCCCTTCCAATAACCGAAAATAGCCAGTACCAAAGCAATGGCGATGACAATAGCTGCTGGTTTTTTTTCGGCGACAATCGCAATACCCGACCATATCGGCTCTAGTGATTTTTCTCGTTTAATCAGCTTCTGTCGGTAACTGGGTTTAAAATTAACATAGGACAGCAGCACTGGAATTAAAATAAGATTGGTCAGAATAATCACCGCCACACCGATGCTGGCAGTGATTGCCATTTCCTGAATAATTTCAATTTTAATAAAGAGGATGGTCAAAAAGCCGATGGTATCGCTCAGTAAGGCAATGCCACCTGGCAATAATAACCGCCTAAAACTGGCACGCGCTGCCTGCATACTGTCCTTGCCGTCAAATACTTCAACCCTGACCGCGCTGACCATCTGCACCGCATGACTAACGGCAATGGCGAAAATCAGAAACGGCACGAGAATCGACATCGGATCCATGCCAAAACCAAACAGCGGCAACAAACCCAAAAGCCAGACCACCGACATTAGCGAACACAGCACGGTGAGCAACGTTAATGTCAGCGACTGCATATAGATTAAAACCAGCACGGTGGTAAGCAGCAAGGCAGCGACAAAAAATAGCTTCACTGCACCAGAGGCTTCATGAATATCACCCACCACCTTGGCAAAACCAATGATGTGCACGCCAAGAGCCGTTGAACTAGCATCGACCTCCACCTGAATATACTCACTGCTAAAGCGTTGGCGTATGCGCTCTTCCAGCAACCGAGAAACTTTGATGTAGTCCAGTTTTTCTCCTGTATTGGGATCAACTTCAAGCAAGGATATACTGATAATGGCAGCGGTAAAATCATTGGCAACCAAACGACCAACAACATTTGATTTGAGAATATTCTCTCGAACCTGGTTAAGACCTTGTTCTGTCGGCTTAAAATCAGCAGGCACAACATTGCCACCAGCAATGCCATCTTCAACCACTTCAGTAAAGCGAACGTCGGGCGTAAACAACGAACTCACCCGTGAGCGATCGACTCCTGGAATAAAAAAAGCTTCATCCGTTGCTGCTTTTAATGCCGTAAAAAATTCAGCGGTAAAGATGTCTCCTTCATTGACCGTCAACGCGATGATGACCCTGTTGGCGCCACCAAATTCATCGCGATGCTCCAAAAAGGGCTGCATGTATTCATGCTCTAAAGGCAACAACTTGCTGAAACTGGCATCTACTTTGAGGTTTGTTAATGAATAAGCCAGTGCAGCGGTCATAATGATAAAAAACGCAATGACTACTTTGCGATGACCAAATAACAGGTTTTCAAGTATTGTTGGTATATTATTTAGCACGGTGATTAACAACCGCCTGCTTTGTTATTAAAAGCATCACATAGATTAAAGGTACTGACACCAGACTCACCAACCAGCAACAGTTGATTGGCTTTGAATTCGTAAACATCAGACAACGCTTTGCGGTTGGCGAGTTGGTAACTCACCGCCTCGGTAAAATCAGCACTCACCAACAGCACCATGCCCGCATGACCGACCACTAATAATTGACCATTTTTTAATCGTATGATGCTGTTCAGTGAAGTTTCCAGATTTGATGGAATTTTTTTCCAGCTTTCGCCTTTATCGGCAGAAACATATAAATGACCACGCAGACCCGCCACGGCTACATGCTTGTCGCCCCAAGCCAGCACATCAAAAAAAGAACCATCATAAGGGGATAACAGGCTAGTCCAGTGTTTGCCTGTGTCCGTAGAGCGGTATAAATTGCCCGCCTCTGCAGCAATAAATAATTCACCTACGGCATTTTTGCTAATCGCATTAAGATGAAAATCGTGCTCTTCATTGATGAATTTCTGCCGCCATGACACACCACCATCGTTGGTAGCAAGATAAAAGCCATATGCCCCCACCGCGATACCCTTTTCTCGACTACTGAAAAGAACATCAAACAAAGGACTCTGTGCGTTGATATTTTTATACATTAAATACCAGTTAACACCACCATCTGAGGTTTTTAAAATAGTGGCATCATGCCCGACTGCCCAACCATAT
>CAZMLD010000131.1:0-2448 GCA_964566975.1 uncultured Thiotrichaceae bacterium
GTGGTAGTTGCACGGTAGAAATCACATCGAGGGTATTTTGTAAAATGTTAGCATGTCCTTTTGCTGTGATTTTCACCCGCCTAGAATCCATCAAAAAATCATCGGTACGGGCTTTGCCGTTGGCCAGGTGAATGGTGCTGTGAATTTTATCAAACACGGTAACATCTCGCGGCTGGTACTGCCCCATGATGGTTTCTGATAAAGCGAAACCTTTACTATGCACATAGTTAGCAACCGTTGAGCGCATATAAAACTCGGGGTCAAAGCCATCCACGCGGGTTTGTTTCATGTCCAGCGTAATCGTGCCATTGCTCGCCCGTTTCAACTGGTTAAGTGTATTGCCGCTGGTGTTAACAACCATGTTTAAATTAACCGCGCCGCTCATAGCAACGGGTTTTTCACCCATCATTCCGGCAAGAAAAGGGTTGACCAACGAAGCCACCTGTAGCTGATTCACATCAAGATTTAACGTATAAGCAGAGGTTTGTTTTTTTACATTTAGCGTGGCGAGTGCGTTCACTTGCCCATCGAGAAGCTGCATGGAAAGCGGCTGTATCGCAATCTCACCCGCTTTCGCGCTTAATGACAGTAATAACTGCTCGATCTTATATTGTTTTACGGTTAACTCAGCAATGCGAAAGTCACCCTGTATGTCTAGTTGCCGCAACATTTCAAGTGGCAGTTCGATTTTTTCATCACCTGTGCTAACGGTTTCTGTTGTTGCCGGTTTTTCTTCAACCACGGGTGGCAGGTAGTCATCAATATTCAGCTGGTTAAACGCTAGGTCATAACGTAACTGTTGTTTACTGATAACAGGCACATGCAGCCAGCCACTTAAGGTACTGTCATCCAACGTTAAATTAAAATCATTGACTTCCAGCCGTTCACCTTGTAATTTTATTTTTGTTGTTAGTACAACATTATGCAGGGCATCAGGTTTCGTCATCTCTGGCAGCACCAGCCCGATACGTTGTGCTAAAACGCGCGCATTAAAAGCCTGCACCTCAATATTTCCCACTATCAATGGTGTCGTTAAAAACGATGAAATCGTGATATCGCTTATTGTCGTTGTCCCTAACGCGGACAACTGCAACGGTTTTAACACAATGCGCTGTTGTTCCATTGATACATCAATGCTGGTTTTGATTTCAATTTTTTCCTGCTGGGCAATGATGTCATTCGCCTGCATCACGATGCTAAATACAAAATCAGTCAGGTTAAACTGTGTTAACGCCTGATTAAAACGCAGCTCCGTGTTCAGTTCTAAATGCGTGTCAATAAGCGGTTTATTGTTTTCGATACGTGCGCCAAATTTAATATCTACTGGCGTATCAAAGCTGATGGCACTGGTGGTTAAATTTAATGCTGAAACGGTGGTTTTTATATTACTGCTGCGATCTTGGTAACGAATGACTGCATCAACCAGTTCAATGCCTTCTATTTTTAATGACTGTAGCGGCGAGCTTTTTTCTACAGCAGGCGGCTCTGTTGACTGCTGCTCTGCACGCTCATTTGTAGCTTCAATCGTTTTTTTCTGTTCGTCTGGTGTGCCATCTGTCGCAGCAGTTTGTGCTAGGCCGGACCAGTTATTCGTCTGGTCTTTTTTGACTTCCAGAGAAAGCTGAAGGCCATGCAGGCGAATGGTTTTAATTTCCACCTCTCGCTTTAACAGTGGCAGGGTCTTTATCTGGATATCCAGCTGTGTGATGGCGGCGAACTTTTCTGCCTCAAAGCCATCTTCATTGCCGAGTGCCACATTGTCAACTTTCAGACCTATCCAGGGGAAAACCGATAACTGTATGTCACCATCAATAGTGAACACGCGACCTGTTGCCTGTTCCACCTGTGCAATAATTTTTGGTTTGTAGGTATTAGCATCAAAGCTGGCGACAAAGGCAATGATGCCGAGCACAATCAGCAGCAGTATAATAAAAAAATATTTTATAAAACGACGCATTACTCTTTCCTATATAAACTTTCCTGTATGGACTATTTACTTTTCCAGTCACCTGACTTACCACCGGATTTTTCCATTAAACCAATATCGCTCATTAACATGCCACGATCCATGGCTTTACACATATCATAAATGGTTAACAGGGTAATTTGAACCGCCGTCAATGCTTCCATTTCGACACCTGTTTGCCCTGACATTTTTACTTCAACCACACAATGCACGCGCTGCTGTTTTTCTTCAACAGTCAGCTGAATATCCACATGGCTTAATTGCAGAGGGTGGCACAATGGTATCAGGTCAGCGGTTTTTTTCGCCGCCATCACTCCAGCAATACGGGCCACACCCAATACATCGCCTTTTTTATGCTCACCCTGAACAATGCGTTGCAGAGTTTGCGCCTGCATTTGAATATAACCTTGCGCCACCGCACGGCGCTGCGTTACCTTTTTTTCACCCACATCGACCATGTGCGCTTCGCCACGTTGATTAAA
>CAZMLD010000131.1:2548-4131 GCA_964566975.1 uncultured Thiotrichaceae bacterium
TTTGTTTTTGTTAAAAGCCTGCACCGTTGATCAATATTCACCATGACTCAACCACTGTTTATCGGTAAGATAAAGCCCATGAGCATCAACGTACAATTTTTTGCTAGCTTACGAGAAATAATCGGCAAGTCACAGCTCACGCTGCCAGAGGGCAGCGCACCGGACGTGACTGCGGTGTGGGCGCAGGCAACGGGTAATCAGGCCATGCCGGATAACACTTTATGTGCCATAAATATGGAATACGTTAAAACCGATGCGCTGGTTAACGATGGTGACGAAGTGGCTTTTTTCCCACCGGTAACTGGCGGCTAAATTATTGTTATGCCAGCTATTTTACTAAATGAAAGCTTTAACCCTTGGGACGAGATTCAGCGTTTTCAGGAAGCACAGCTGCAATCCGGGCATTACGGCGCCACTGCCAGTTTTGTCGGCACCATGCGCGATTTCAATATTAATGAATCGGTCAGTCACATGACACTGGAACATTATCCAGCCATGACGCAGCATTTTCTGGACACACTGTGCCAGCAATGCAACACACAGTATGCCTTGGATGACTGTTTAATCATCCACCGTTTTGGTGACATCTATCCAAACGAACCTATTGTGCTTACTGCGGCTTGGTCTGTTCACCGCGCACAGGCTTTTGATGCCTGCCGTTTTTTAATGGAAGCATTAAAAGCCAAAGCCCCATTCTGGAAGAAAGAGGTGACCAGCGACGGTGAGCGCTGGGTGCATAACGACCAGTAAAGCGTGAATATCACCCCCTCTGTTCACTGATTTTTACTATTGAACAAGAATAAACAGTGCGGTCTGGCCACGTTGTATGTTAAATAAAATCTGCTGATCGCCAGGTTTCACCATTTTCTTTATATCGTCCAAGGTATTCACTGGGGTGCGGTTCACCGATAGAATTAAGTCACCTTTTCGCAGCCGTGCATTCCATGCCGCACTGCCACGCACCACCTCAGCGACAACAAGAAAACGGCTACCTGCTTCGTCATGTCCCTCGATCAGCGCACCGGTTAATTTTTCATTAAGCTTTTCACCGGCAATGGAATGCTCTATTACGTCCTGTATGTAAGCAATAAGATGCTCTTGAGCACCATCACGTAAAACGGTGATCTCCATTTTTGCACCAACGCGCATTAAACCCACCATATTACGCATCGCCGACGCATTTTTTACTGGCACTCCATTAATATTTACCACCACATCACCGGCTTTTAAACCGGCTTTACTGGCTGCGGAGTTTTCTACAACCTGTGAGATAACCACGCCCTGATACATATCCAGACCAAAAGCACGCGCCAGCCCAGGGGTCAGATTCTGCATGATCACCCCCAGCAAACCACGCCTGACTTCGCCATACTCAATCAACTGGTTGGTTAACTCGCGCACCATATTAATCGGGATGGCAAAACCAATACCTACATTACCCGAGCCTCTTGATGCCAGTATCGCTGTGTTAATACCAATTAGCTCACCACGTAAATTAACCAGTGCCCCGCCCGAGTTACCCGGATTGATTGAGGCATCCGTCTGTATGAAATCTTCGTAACCTTCTATGCCTAAACCCGTTC
>CAZMLD010000131.1:4141-6495 GCA_964566975.1 uncultured Thiotrichaceae bacterium
AGGCACTGATAATGCCGGAGGTGACAGTCTGCCCCAGACCAAACGGGTTACCAATAGCCACGGCAAAGTCGCCAACACGCAGGGTAGCCGAGTCGGCAAAAGGAATATAGGTAAGGTTGTCGTGCTCCACTTTTAAAATGGCAATATCGGCTTCTGGGTCTGAGCCAACAACAGTCGCCACCAGTTGCCGTCCGTTGTACAAGGTGACTGAAATTTCATCCGCACCCTCGATAACGTGATGATTAGTGACGATATAACCCGCATCAGCATCAATGATGACCCCAGAACCAAGACTTCTCACTTCTTTTCGTTGCGGTAAATTCTCGAAACCTTTAAAAAAGCGTTGAAACAAAGGGTCATTCAGCAACGGGTTATTTTTTGCATCCACCGAACCACGAGTCGCAATATTGACTACCGCTGGGCGGGTTTTTTCTATCATCGGAGCCAAGCTGGGTAATGCCTGGCCGTCAGCAAAAGCAGGTAACTCAGCCACGGCAACTGTGCTTATCGTCGAACTAATAAAAAACGCAGTAAACAGTGTGGCGGTTAGTGCAAAAGGTCGAATTGAAAACATATATCACTCCAGATACAAAGGCGTTTCAAATGGACATCATTTAAAACATATAGTTCATGCATACTATAGTGGTACTGGTCGGGTTTACAAGAGCACTTGATGTTCTTGTGTCGAACTGATAGATTTTACTGCATTATAAATTTATGGATAAAATTCATGTCTGATTACAACCGTTTAACTATCGCTCGTCTCGCTGGCATTATCATTATTTCATCTGGCCTGCTGGCCTGTAATAATAACGAGCATCACCACGAGCATAATAAGGAAGCCCCTGCGCTGGAATCGTTAGTACAAAAAGCCAGTTACAGTTATGGTGTTGATATTGCCACCCGCCTCGCAGACCAGGGCATCGAGCTTGATGTAGTCGCACTCAACCAGGGGCTTGCCGATGCTTTCAATAATGTTGAACTGGCCTTGAATGAAGAGGAACGTTTGCAGGCTCAAACCAGTTTTCAGGCAGTATTACGTGAAACCCTCGTTCAAAAACAGGCTGATATCGCTGCCCAGAATCTGGCAGAGGGTGAAGCCTTCCTCGCCGCGAACGCGAAAAAACCCGGTGTCATTACCACTGAGAGTGGTCTGCAATATAAAATCTTGGCATCGGGTGATGGCAAACAGCCTGTCGCCAGTGATACCGTAACTACGCATTATGTCGGCACGTTAATTGATGGCCGTGAATTTGACAGCTCAATCAAGCGAGGTACACCCGCATCCTTTCCGGTGAAAGGTGTCATCAAGGGCTGGACTGAAGCGTTACAACTCATGCACGTTGGCGATAAATGGCAGCTGTTTATTCCTGCCGAGTTGGCCTATGGCTCCACTCAGCGTAGTGAGCTAATACAGGCGAATTCAACGTTGATCTTTGAACTTGAATTATTAGGTATTAAAGAGTAATAATACACGGACAGACTGCACTAGAAACCAGCTATGACAAGGCAAACAGTTTTTTCATCGATATGGCATATTAAGGAGAAAAAGGATGTTTGAAGCCATTAGTATTCCATTCGGCTCGAAAATGTTATTCAATGTCGTCAAGCTGAAAGATGGCGTTACCATCGAAGATGTAGAGCTGGCACTGGGCGAGATGTGCAACGTTGTCAAGAACACCTACGGCAATGATGAAGGCGGCTTTATCGCTGGTCAGGTTTATGAATATGCTGGTTTTGTCTCTGGTGAAGGCTCATTAAATAATGAACAAAACGACACGAAAACCGAAGACCACGTAGCAATCGTGACTTTCTGGAAATCATTTGAGCAACACGAGGCTTCCCATGCTGATGAAACCTTTAAAGATAAATTTGAAGCGCTAGACAAACCGTGTGAAGAAACCTACGAACTGGGTTATAACATGTTGTGGCAGGGTGTACCGGAATAAGTCGCCAGCAATATCCGCGTTCACTTAGAACAAAACGGTCATCAGCGGTATTAGTCTAGGCCTGAGTTGACAGTGCAGGCGTTTTTTAAGGAGCCTCTGATTAAGGCGATGGCTAGGAGCTTGTCCGAGAATAGATAACCTACTGCGGAAACCCCACTTTTGCCCTTTTTTCCCCTGATTTTCGTTAAATAGCGCAACTATTCTCCTCAAATCAGTGAAAAAAATGACTAAAAATGCAACTCCCTCGCTACGATTTCTATTCTCGGACAAGCTCCTAGTGCACATTTGCACTAAAAGTTGTGTTGAAACCGTACTGTAACCAGGCTGTTAATTCAAAACATCACTCAATATTCTGAATCTGCTCACGCATTTGCTCAATCAGCACTTTTAATTCCACTGAGGTAT
>CAZMLD010000132.1:0-6424 GCA_964566975.1 uncultured Thiotrichaceae bacterium
TATGACCTTTCTGTGATTTTCGCTACGGCTTCTATTCTCGGACAAGCTCCTAGGAGCTTGTCCGAAGCGCGGCGTTCAGAAATCTGTGTGCCAACTGCTTTTTTCTTATATTTCAGTTCAGCACAGGCAGTGGATTTCAGCCAAGCGAACTTAGCTAACTTTTTCTAAACCACGCTGTTGAATGAGTGGGAACTTTTCTATTAATGGTATCGGTTTGTCGATGTGGTAGCCCTGTGCATAGTCTATATCAAGACCTTTCAAGACGAGCATTATTTCAGCATTCTCAACAAATTCAGCAATGGTTTTGATTTTCATAATATGCCCAACCTGATTTATCGCCTCTACCATGGCGGCATCAACCTCGTCATCGACTATGCCCTTAACAAAAGCGCCGTCAATTTTCAAATAATCCACGGGCAGGCTTTTTAAGTAGGAGAAGGAGGACAAGCCGCTGCCAAAATCATCTAATGCAAATTGACAGCCGAGTTTTTTCAAACTTTCAATAAAGAGTATCGCCTTATTGAGGTTTCCTATGGCAGCCGTTTCGGTAACCTCGAAACAAATATTTTCCGCTGGTATTATTTTAAGTTCAAGCTGTGCACGGATGTAGGCAAGTAATTCTTCACTGCCCATCGACTCACCAGAAAGGTTAATAGCAAGAACAGGCAGGTTTTCTACGCCATTCTGGCGAATATAATCATGTAAAAAATTAAATACATGTACCACCACCCAGTGGTCAATGGCGTGCATCAAGTTATAGCGCTCGGCAGCAGGAATGAAGACTCCGGGCGGTATCAGCTCACCGTTTTCACCTACCATGCGTAATAGTATTTCATAGTGTGGTTTAAATTCCTTGCCCTCTTTTAATGGCAGGATGGTTTGTACCATCAAACAAAAACGATCTTCTGCCAGTGCTTTCGGAATTTGAGATGCCCATTGTATTTCCGTGTGCCGCTTGGCACTTTCAGAGTCCTCGCTGTGATATGTTTTTATCTGATTGCGCCCTGCGTCTTTAGCAGCATAACAGGCAATATCGGCATGACCAAGCAAGCTGACAATGCTGTCGCTGTGTTTATTTATTTCTACCAGTCCGATGCTGGCACCAACTTCAAATTGCTGGCCTTGCCAGATAAAACGATAGTGGTTTATCGTGCTAAGTAATTTGCTGGCAATGGTTTTTCCCATGGTTAGCTCGCAGTTAATTAACAATACACCAAATTCATCGCCACCCAGGCGTGCTAGGGTATCGTTTTCACGGAACATGCTAAGCATTAGATTGCTGAGTTGACACAGTAATGCATCCCCCGCTACATGGCCGCAGGTATCATTAACAATTTTGAACTGGTCAAGATCAATATAGAGTAAAATGTGGCGCTTATTATTCCTCTGTGCGGATGCCAGTGCGTTTTCCAGATCGTGCTCAAAAACGTAACGATTCACTAAACCAGTTAACCTATCATGTTTTGCCTGGTAAGAAAGGGAGGCTTCTGCACGTTTTTTCTCGGTAATATCACGGGCATAGATATTGACATAATTGGCCTCTATTACCGGTGTCATGACTAACAGGTATTGCTTCACGCCAATACTGAGTTCGACTTCCTGCGAGCCAACGATATTTAACACATCCTGCACTTTGTGTAGCCATTGCACTGGGAGCTTACCGTGCCAGTGCTTTAATATGACTTTTGCTGCTTTATTATGGAAAATAATATCACCTGAGTGATTGATCCGCATAACCGGTTCGGGCATTTCCATTGGAAAGCGTGCCAGTGATTTTATTTCACTCTCAGCACTTTTTTGGGCGGAAATATCGGTACACATGCCAATATATTCATAGGGGTCTCCCTGCTCATTTAGTCGAGGTAACAGCGTTGTTTCTACCCAATAAAAACTGCCATCTTTTGCCTGGTTACAAATCTGGCCTTGCCATGTTTTTCCATTAGCAATGGTGCGCCATAATTCTGTGTAGAATTTTTTGCTGTGCTGGTTGGACTTTATAATGCGGTTATTTTGTCCGATTAGTTCGTCTCGTTTGTATTGTGATATTTCGCAAAATTTATTATTAACATAAATAATGTTTCCTTGTATATCCGTAATGCTGATGATGGCGTGTTTGTTCAGTGCCTGCTTACGAAATTTCAGATCGGTTAATGTTTCTTTCAGGTCACGGCCAGTCGACTGTAACCGTAGCAGCACCAGACTAAGATAAACCAGCAGAACGATGGATGTGATAAATAATAATGTTTTATATTTTAGTGCCTTGTTGCTGTGCGTCTCAAATAAAACGGCATAATGTTTTCGTATGTTTCTAATTTGTTCCACGGTTTTAATATTTTGTATTTGGTCGATCAGGCTGAGCAGGTGGTTATTGGTTTCAATTACTTTACGCACATGCTGAGAAACAAGCTTGAATTTTTTATCGGTGTCGCCTTGTCTGTCGGTTATTCTGTCCCGCAGCTGTGTCAGCATCGCTTCTAGTGTTTCTGCATCGTGCTCAAAACCAGCAAGGTACTGGTTAATGCGGATGTTTAATCGATTAACTTCCTGTGTCAATGAGGCTTTTGTTTTATCGGTAAAGTAGACAGAGCGTTCAATGTTACTAACCAGCTCGCTAAAGGATTTTGGTAAATAGAGCCTAGTAAGCTTATTGACGGCGGCAAATTTTTTGTATGAGGTGACCAGTTCAAATTTTTCGTTTTCAAGCACTATTAATTGATCGAATTCATTTTTAAACGCTATATCAGTGATGAAATAATCTTGTAAATAATGATATAATTTTTCCTGTGTTTGTAAAATGTGTTTTTTTGATAAGCTGACCGCATCGAAGTTTTTGTGTAGAGCGGTCTGGTAGTTGATAATGCTCTTGTTAAGCATAAGATCATTTTCCTTCGCTTCCATCAAGGCTCGGGTAACCTTTAAATGTTGCTGCTGATTAATCTGGCTGTGTATAAATAGCGTGCTTAGCAGGCCGGCGACAATGAGGCCAATAACGACAGGCACGATCTTTTCTTTATTCATAATGACCGTCCTTTGTATCGACCGGTAAGGCTACCTAAAAAATCGGTGATTAACCGTGCATCTTTATCATCAATTTCATGACCAAGCTGGTGTCTCGCCATGAATTTAACGGCTACGACTAAACTGCTTACTTCCCCTCCATGAAAGTAGGGGGCAGTGCTTGCCACGTTTCTTAAGCTCGGCACTCGGAACACATATTTATCGTTGACGTTACCGGTGATGTTATAACGCCCAAGATTGCTGTACATGTCTGTTGCGGTGTCATTATTTTCGGCGGCATAAGGGCTAAGAAATGTGCCCAGCCGTGCATGCACATTGCCGCCGATGTTGATTCCCTGGTGGCAGGCTATGCAGCCATACTGTTTAAACAGGCTAAAGCCCTGTTTTTGCTGTTTGCTGATCGCGTTATTGTCACCTCGCAAGTAATTGTCAAACGGTGAGTCCGGCGTAGTCAGCGAGCGCTCAAAAGTGACAATAGCGTGTTTAATGTTTTCACGTGTCATGCCATCGTAAAATAACTGCCTGAAACGTTCTTTGTAGAACGGGTCTTCTGCAAGGCGAAGTAAAATGTTGTCCCAGTTGCCTTTCATGTGTTTGACATCCGATAGCGTCATTTCCAGGTGCTGCTCTAGCGTCATTAAACGACCGTACCATGTTAATAATGGGTTCAGGCTGACATTAAATATTGTCGGTGTGTTCATCTGGTTATTCTCAGAGTGAATATATAGCGGCGCTTTTAGTCCGTCATTACCCGATAGACTGGTATTGTGGCAGTTTATGCATCGTAGCCCGTTTTCTGACATTCGTGGGTCTTCGAATAATCTTTCACCTAGCTCAACAATGCCGGGTGCGAGTTTGAGACCTCTCGGTATTGGTTGAATCTGCTCAGTACTCAGGTTTGTGTATGGATCTAGATGCAAACTGTCAAGTCGATCAGCACTTAGCTTCTCTGGCTGCATGAGCAACACAAAAAGCATTAGCCCCGTTACTGGCAGGCTATAAGTTAACGTTTTTTTAATTTTCATTACACATGCTTCATCGTTTTCATACAGCTGTGTGAATTATGTTGGCGTTAGTAAAATCTGATTGTCAGGTTGTCCCTATCACTATCGACTCGGCTAAATAAACCTTTAATCTAAAAAATACCCTAGGGTGCCGGCGTTGATGTCGTGGTGATTCTCTGAGAATATTTGCTATGTTAACGAACGCCTATTATCTGCAGTGTGTGCTAAAACCAGTGGCAGGCTGTACGGCTGGGTTGTTTAACATTGATCTGTCTACGTTTGAAACGGGTTGAATATTCGATTGCTGAGATAAGCGCACGAGGAGTAGCGAGGCGATGTTTGGCTTAGGCGTTGATGAAAAAGTAGTGAGTCATTCATGCTGTCGTTAATGTTAGCTTGAAGACTAACTGGCAGCAGAATGAGATGCGAGGGTCATGAAAGCGTAGGTGCGGGGTATTGCAATAGTGCGAAGCGGGCTGGATTTTCTCCGTGTAACTGGCGCCTATCAGTTTTTTATCTTGTTTTAGCCCACTCTATCAACTTATTGCTGGCCATAGGCTTTGCTATAAAATATCCCTGCGCCAGATCACAGCCCATCTGCTTCAGCAGGTCGAGCTGTTCTTTGGTTTCCACGCCTTCAGCTACAACACGCATGTTGAGCTCATGGCCAAGCATGATACAGGTCTTAACGATGGCGCGAGCTTCGTTATCTTCGCTCATATTGCAGACAAAGCTACGGTCTATTTTTAGCTCGCTAAATGGCACGTGGTGCAGTTGTGAGAGCGAAGAATAACCCGTGCCAAAATCATCAATAGACAGGTTTATGCCTTTTAAACGCAGGCGAGTAAGGATGTCGAGTGAGGTTACCCATTTGCCCATTAAGGCGCTTTCAGTTATTTCCAGGGTGAGATGTGTAGCATCCAGCTTGTTGTCGTTTAACAGTTCTGTAAGCTGCTCTGGCAACATTAGGCCCGTGATGTCGAGTGCGGATAGATTAACCGACATGTTCAAGGTGAAACCGGCCTGTTGAAGTTTATGACCCTGTTTTACTGCTTTATCGAGAACCCAGTGCGACAGTGTGCTCATCATGCTGCTTTGTTCGATCAGTGGTAAAAAATGTTCGGGATAGACGATTCCCTGTTCAGGGTGCTGCCAGCGCACCAGTGCTTCTGTGCCGACGAAGGCTCCTGTCGCTATCTCAATTTGAGGCTGAAAGTGTAGGATGAGCTGTTCAGCCTGAATGGCGTGTTGTAAATTTAATATTGCTATGTCACTGTCATCAGTGAGCGATTTATCGGCTTCTTGGTTGGCGCTTGTGGGCGTGCTGACAGTTGAGATATGTTGATTAAACAAATGCAGCAAGGTGTCCAGTGACATGGGCTTTCTAAAGCAGCCGATAACATTAAGGTCATGCGCTCGGCACAGTTTTTCGGCAGAATACAGTACCCCAGTATCATGGCCGCTAAGCAGGACTAATGCCGGTGTGTTTGACATTTTTGCCAGTCGCCGCATGACTTCTATGCCATCCATTTCAGGCATATGCAGATCCAGTATCATCATGGCGCCAGCTTCAAACTCACCGACCTGTTCAAACAGTTGACTGGCGCGAGTATAACCCTGGGCGTTGAATCCAGCCATATCGGCTAATTCGCAATGTAATTCTACCAGCGCCGGTTCATCATCAAGCAGATAGATGGTTGGTTTTATCATGGCTTGATTCTAGTACTATAAGGCAGAAATAAAAAGCCACTCATGAGATATGTTTTTTTTCGGTGTTTAGTCATCACGTTGAGTGCGCGTTAGTTGTATAAATTCATTTAGCCGATTTGGGTTTTGCAGATTGCAGTCTTCAATGACGGGCAAATCGGGATAAGTGTCTGCCAAGTGCCTAGCGAAAATACCACGACCGGTTTCGCTAACACAGTGCCCGTTGATATAAATCGGCGTGCTGTTTAGGCCGCAACTGGGTGAACGACTCTTTAAGATAAAACCCGCAATGTTTTGTAGCGTAGTGACCTTGGCGAGACAATATCTTTGCATGAGAGGGGTGATATCTATAGTCGGATCGTCACGACCAGAAAGTTTTGGCTTGTTAATGTTTCCGGTGAGTTGCACGGGGGGGCGGGGAACGCCCAGCCCTGCTTCAACCTCTGGACAAACTGGAACAAAACGAAATTGCTTGCTGAGTTGCTCAATCACCACTAAATTGGCTTTTGATTGACCGTCATAACGCACCGCATCACCCAGTAAACACTGGCTAACGCCGATTAGAGGTGTCTTGTCTGGATTTCTCTTGTTCACTATTTGCTTTGTATGTTGCAGTGAGTCATTGTTTTATTTGTCTCGGACAAGCTCCTAGGTTCAGCATGTACTAGCTGGGTGTATCGGCAGCAGTTGATAAT
>CAZMLD010000133.1:0-4195 GCA_964566975.1 uncultured Thiotrichaceae bacterium
GTCGCTATAACACGCTAACAATCTTCATGATATTACTGCCACCTTGGTTACCCAGCATCTCACCCCGCGTCAGCACAATGCGATCACCAGCTTCAACAATTCCTTTACTTTTCAGTAGATCTACCACGCCAGCGGTTACTTCTGTTGCTGCCAAATTACTGAGGTCTGCACGTACTGGGTAAACACCACGATACAAAGTCACCTTATTTAGCGTACTCTGTCGTGGCGTTAGCGCGTAAATAGGAATACCCGAACTAATCCGCGACATCCATAAAACGGTTGCGCCTGATTCTGTCAACGAGGCAATGACGTTCATCTTAAGATGATTTGCGGTGTACATCGTTGCCATGGCAATCGCTTCATCCACACGACCAAAAACAAGGTCGACTCGATGGTCGGAAACCAGTGCTGCATGTTGTTGTTCTGCGTGCTCACAAATACGACCCATGGCTCGCACCGTTTTAGCGGGGTATTTACCCACTGCTGTTTCGCCTGACAACATCACCGCATCCGTGCCGTCAAGCACCGCATTTGCCACGTCAAAAACTTCTGCACGGGTGGGAATCGGGCTATCAATCATCGATTCCATCATTTGCGTTGCGGTGATGACAACCTTGTTCATACTGCGTGATTTTTTAATCAGTAATTTCTGTAACGCGGGTAATTCTGCATCACCCATTTCAACGCCAAGGTCACCGCGGGCGACCATAATCACGTCAGAGGCTTCAATGATTTCATCGATATTTTCAATCGCTTCGGCGCGTTCGACTTTTGTTACGATACTGGCATCACTGCCAGCTGCTCTAACCAGCTCACGACACTGAATCACATCGGCGGCTTTTCGAGCAAACGACAATGCCATGTAATCAACCTGCATGGCTGCTGCCGCTTTTAAATCTCTTTTATCTTTGTCAGTCAGCGCGGGTGCTGATAAACCGCCACCTTTTAGGTTGATGCCTTTGTTATTAGATAATACGCAGGTGTAAATAACCGTACACCGCACCTCATCACCAACCACTTCACTAACTTCAAGCTCAACGCGGCCATCATCCAGCAGCAGGACATCACCTGCTTTGACATCATTGGGTAAATTTTTATACGCCAGTCCAACGCGCTCTTGGGTACCTTCATTTTTACCCAGGTTCGCATCTAAAATAAAAGTTTCGCCTCGAATAAGCTGAACCTGACCCTCTTTAAATTTATGCGTTCGTATCTTTGGCCCCTGTAAATCGGCGAGGATACCAACCACACGCCCTGACTTTTCACTGCATTCGCGGATCAGCTTAACACGCTGCTCCTGCTCTTCATGCGAACCATGTGAGAAATTCAAACGAAATACATCAACACCAGCTTGCACCATCTCAAGAATGACTTCAGACGAACTGGAACCGGGACCTAGAGTCGCAACTATTTTCGTTCTGCGCATTGATGTTTTTTTACACTCTCGTTTTATAAATGGCTAAATTTGTAATAAGCCAGTCTGTGATAAATCAAACTATAATAAATCAGTCGATGTTACAGGCTATGCTGCCAGCTAATCGATGCCTTCATGCAGCGTTGCTGGTCATATATTATTTTTTTGCAGCTTCTTCTAACATGGCGACGGCAGGCAATGTTTTGCCTTCCAAGTATTCCAAGAAAGCACCACCCGCTGTTGAAATGTAGGTGATTTTATCGTAAATACCGTATTTCTGAATAGCGGCGATAGTATCACCCCCACCGGCTAAACTAAAACCAGGGGAGTTCGCTATAGCCATTGAAACGGTTTTTGTACCTTCACCAAATTGGTCAAATTCAAACACGCCAACTGGGCCGTTCCAGATTATGGTACCTGCATTTTCAATTATTTCTGCCAGTACTTTTGCAGAGTCAGGACCGATGTCAAAAATCATATCATCATCATCCACATCAGCCGCGTCTTTTAAGGTCGCCGCTGCGTCCTCAGCAAATTCTTTGGCACAGACCACATCGCTAGCGATGGGAATACTGGCTCCTCTTTTCTCCATCTTTTCAATCAGTGCTTTCGCGGTGTCAACCAAGTCGGCTTCATACAATGATTTGCCGACATTATGACCAACAGCAGCGAGGAATGTATTGGCTATGCCACCACCCACAACTAACTGATCTACTTTTTCAGATAATGCTTCGAGTACGGTTAGTTTAGTTGATACTTTAGAACCACCAACTATCGCCACCATTGGGCGAGCAGGTTTTGCCAGTGCTTTTGCCAGGCTATCCAGTTCGCCAGAAAGTAAAATACCGGCACAGGCAACATCAGCAAATTTACCAACACCATGGGTTGAAGCCTGGGCACGGTGGGCAGTACCAAATGCATCCATCACAAATACGTCACATAAAGCAGCGTATTTTTTAGATAATATTTCGTCGTCTTTTTTCTCGCCCGCGTTGAAACGAACATTCTCTAACAGTACGCACTCGCCAGCCGCTACCGTTGGTGCGCTATCCAAGTAATCTTTAACCAAGCGCACATCTGTGCCTAATTTAGCAGACATCACCTCAGCAATAGGTTGCATTGAGTTTTCATCATCAACCTTGCCTTCTTCAGGACGACCACGGTGTGACATCACCATAACCATCGCGCCAGCTTTCATACAATGCTCTACCGTTGGCATTGACGCTGTGATACGGGCATCAGAGGTTACCTTGCCATCTTTTACGGGTACATTAAGGTCAGCACGAATTAAAACGCGCTTACCCGCTAAATCCAGATCTGTCAGCTTGATAAATGCCATCACTAAAACTCCAAAAATTTATTTTTTAATATTCTAAACACTGTTTGTTAAATAATTATGACCACTTAACAAACAATACTTTTAACAAAAAAAACTAAGCTTACTTTTTTATAAAAAACACCAGCCCAATCACATAATCGGGCTGCGTTTTATCTGCATCACTGTATAAATGAGTGAGCCTTTGTTCAATAGCAAGACGTGCTTCAACGCCGCTCCCAGACAAAAGGTTCACAAGTGAAGAGATTTTGTTCACTGGCAAGGCGCGGCTTAAATTTAAAAACGGAGCGCACACAAAGTGCGTGAGTATTTTAAATTTGAGCCGCAACGCCGCCAGAGGACAAAAGATCTTTACTTGGAGACGTGCTCGACGAGTCGGAGCATGTTACAGGTGTAACCATACTCGTTGTCATACCATGAAACCAACTTCACAAAAGTACTATCTAGTGCAATACCTGCTTCTGAATCAAAGATTGAAGAGTAACTACAACCTCGGAAGTCAGTAGACACGACTTTTTCATCGGTATAACCCAGCGTTTTGCTCATATCACCAGACTCTGAAGCCGCTTTTAGTTCAGCACAAATTTCTTCGTAGGTTGCTTCTTTTTCCAGCTCAATGGTTAAATCAACCACAGATACGTCTGAAGTTGGCACGCGGAAAGCCATGCCTGTTAATTTGCCGTTAAGCTCAGGAAGAACAACGCCAACGGCTTTAGCTGCACCAGTAGAAGATGGGATGATATTTTCTAAAATACCACGACCACCACGCCAATCTTTCATGGAAGGGCCGTCGACGGTTTTCTGTGTTGCAGTCGCCGCATGAACAGTCGTCATCAAACCACGCTTAATGCCCCATTTGTCATTAATGACTTTGGCAACGGGTGCTAGGCAGTTAGTGGTACAGGAGGCTGCTGAAACAATTGCCTGACTTGCGTATTCGTTGTGGTTAACACCGTAAACAAACATCGGCGTACTATCTTTAGATGGCGCAGACTGCACCACTTTTTTCGCGCCAGCATCGATGTGCGGCTGACAGCTTTCTTCAGTAAGGAAGAAGCCAGTACACTCAATAATCAGGTCGGCGTTAATGTCACCCCATTTAAGATCAGCAGGGTTACGCTCTGCGGATAGTCGTATGGTTTTACCGTTAACGATCAGGTTGCCGCCTTCAGCTGCGACGTCGCCGTCAAAATTACCGTGAACTGAGTCGTATTTCAGCATGTATGCCAGGTAATCAGCATCGAGTAAATCGTTAATACCAACAACTTCAATTTCTGGAAAGTCTTTCGCTATCGCACGAAACGCCATACGTCCAATACGGCCAAAACCGTTAATACCGACTTTAATAGTCATAATAATATCTCCAATCCTAAATTAAAAAAATAAAACTTAAAAGTTTGTTCCACACCATTTGTTCCGCACTATGAAACTTTCAAGAACAAAAA
>CAZMLD010000133.1:4295-6394 GCA_964566975.1 uncultured Thiotrichaceae bacterium
GTATTAGTACATCCGTGTACGACACATTTGTTTTCTTTCGCGCTCGCCAAGTTAGCTACGCTAGTTTAGTCACAAACTAACTGTGCTTTATGCAACGCTGTTTACCGCTTCAACCACTTTGTCTACAGTAAAGCCAAAGTATTCAAACAACTGGTCAGCGGGGGCAGATTCACCAAAACGATCGATACCGACAACTACTCCTGTACCGACATATTTGTACCAGCCGTCAGTAACCGCTGCTTCTACGGCAACACGCGCCGTTACCGCAGCCGGTAATACAGACTCTTTGTAGGCATCGTCCTGGGCATCAAAGACATTGGTAGAAGGCATAGAAACCACACGAACCTTTTTGTCGCTGATTTGCTCCGCCGCGCCAACAGCCAGTCCAATTTCTGAACCAGTGGCAATAATAATCACGTCTGGCGTACCTTCACAGTCTTTTAGCACATAACCGCCTTTGGCAATATCCGCGATTTGTGCATCACTACGCGTCTGATGAGGCAGACCCTGACGTGAGAAAATGAGTGTAGAAGGGCCATCTTTGCGCTCAACAGCCTGCTGCCAGCAAACGGCACTTTCTACGGTGTCACAGGGACGCCAGACATGCATATTTGGAATCATACGCAACGTTGGAATTTGCTCCACGGCCTGGTGTGTAGGGCCGTCTTCACCCAAACCGATGGAGTCATGTGTGTAAACAAAAATACTTTGAATTTTCATCAGCGCAGACATACGTAAGGCATTACGCGCATATTCAGAGAACATCAGGAATGTGGCACCAAACGGAATGAAACCACCGTGCAGAGCAATACCATTCATAATCGCTGACATGGCAAACTCACGCACGCCATAATTAATGTAGTTACTCGCAGGCGTATCCGCACGCATCGGCCGATGACCAGACCATTCCGTCAGATTGGAACAGCCCAGATCAGCCGAGCCACCAAAGATTTCCGGCAAAGCACCGGCATACGCTTCGATGGATGCCAGTGATGCCTGACGGGTCGCTTTAGACTCGCCTTTTTCATTACACTCAGCAATAAAAGCAGCCGATTTCTCTGCCCAGTCTGCGGGTAGCTCACCGGCCATACGACGCTCATACTCTGCGGCCAGCTCAGGTTGCGCGACTTTATAGGCTGCAAATTTCTCATTCCATGCCGCTTCTGCCGCTGCGCCTTTTTCTTTACCATCCCAGCCCGCATAAACATCGGCAGGCACATCAAATGCTTCGTGATCCCAGCCTAAAGCGGCTTTGGTCATATTGATTTCTTCCTGACCCAGAGGCGCACCGTGACAGGCATGACTGCCTGCTTTATTTGGCGAACCAAAACCGATGGTGGTTTTGCAACAAATCATAGTGGGCTTGTCGGTCATCGCTCTGGCAAATTCTAGCGCTTTTGCAATGGCTTCGGGGCTGTGGCCATCAACATCGGCAATCACATGCCAGCCGTAAGCCTCAAAACGCTTCGGTGTATCGTCGGTAAACCAGCCTTCAACGTTACCATCAATGGAAATGCCATTATCATCCCAGAACGCAACCAGTTTACCTAAGCCGAGAGTACCGGCCAGTGAACAGGCTTCATGCGAAATACCTTCCATCAAACAACCATCACCGAGAAAGGTATAGGTATTGTGATCAACAACAGTATGACCACCTTGATTAAACTCAGCCGCTAACGCACGCTCTGCAATAGCCATGCCCACGGCATTGGTTATACCCTGACCTAACGGCCCGGTGGTGGTTTCCACACCTGGTGCATAACCATATTCGGGGTGACCCGGTGTTCTAGAGTGTAACTGACGGAAATTTTTCAGGTCATCTATGCTTAGATCATAACCGCTTAAATGCAGTAAGGAATAAATTAACATTGAACCATGGCCGTTTGATAGTACAAAACGGTCGCGGTTAGACCACTCAGGGTTTGCTGGATTATGCTTTAAATTATCATTCCACAGTACCTCGGCGATATCTGCCATGCCCATAGGCGCACCCGGATGACCGGAATTTGCTTGTTGCACGGCATCCATACTCAAGGCACGAATGGCATTTGCTAAGTCTCTACGTGAAGGCATAGTGCTCTCCGATTAAGTTTTTGTAA
>CAZMLD010000134.1:0-6345 GCA_964566975.1 uncultured Thiotrichaceae bacterium
TGTTTAAGGTCATTTTTTTAACCAGCGCACTACCCACGACAACGGCATCTGCACAAGCGCCCACTTTTGCTGCTGACTCCGCATCACTGATACCAAAACCAACCGCAATGGGCAAATCTATAAACTGTCTAATTTCCTTTAACTTTTTGTCAACGCTGCTGACATCGAGTGTCGCAGCACCAGTGACCCCTTTAAGCGAGACATAATACACAAAACCACTGGCTATACTCGCTAGTTTTTCGATTCGCTGTGCAGTACTGGTTGGTGCCAGTAAAAAAATCGGGTCTAATTGCTGTGCTTTTAATGCAGACACATATTCGGCAGCTTCTACTGGCGGCATATCGACGGTAATGACGCCATCAACACCACAGGCAGCAGCTTGCTCGGCAAAGCGCTGATACCCCATCACCTCAATCGGGTTGAGGTAACCCATGACAATAATCGGTGTTGTGTTATTGGTCTGACGAAAACTTTTCACCACTGAAAATACATCAGATAAGCTGGTATTGTGCTGTAATGAGCGTTCTGCAGCCAGTTGAATTACTGGGCCATCCGCCATCGGGTCAGAGAAAGGTGCGCCAAGCTCAATAATATCGGCTCCCGCCGCAACCATTGCATGCATCAATGGTAAGGTGATTTCAGGCACAGGGTCGGCCGTCATCACATAAGGTATCAGGGCTTTACGTGTTGCTTTATCTGCCCCTTGGTCTTTTAAGGCGGCAAAGTACTCAGCCAGGCGGCTCACAGCGCCACCCCATCAATTTTCATGCCTTCCATATTAGCGATAGTATTAATATCTTTGTCACCACGACCGGACAAGTTGATAATAATACGTTGTTCGCTGCTCATGCTGGCGGCCAGTTTCATGCCATAAGCAATCGCATGACTGGATTCCAGCGCTGGAATAATGCCTTCAACCCGAGTCAGGGTGTGGAATGCGGCAAGGGCTTCGTCATCGGTGGCAATCACATAGTTGACGCGACCAATATCTTTTAACCAGGAATGCTCTGGGCCAACGCCAGGGTAGTCCAGACCCGCAGAAACAGAGTGTGTTTCAATAATTTGGCCGTTTTTATCTTCCATGAGATAGGTGCGATTGCCGTGTAATACGCCAGGACTACCAGCGCATAACGGGGCAGCATGCTTGCCGCTGTCTATGCCCAAACCACCGCCTTCAACGCCATACATGCTGACGCTTTCATCCTCCAGAAAAGGATGGAACAAACCGATGGCATTCGAGCCACCACCAACACAGGCGACTAGTGCGTCGGGCAGGCAGCCACATTGCTGTTGCATTTGTGCTTTGGCTTCACGACCAATAATGGTCTGGAAATCGCGTACCATCGCAGGGTATGGGTGTGGGCCAGCGACGGTACCGATGATATAAAAGGTGTCATCAACATTGGTTACCCAATCTCGCATGGCCTCGTTCAAGGCATCTTTTAGCGTTTTAGAGCCAGACTCAACAGCCACCACTTTGGCGCCCAGTAGTTTCATGCGGTATACATTTGGTGCCTGGCGCACAATATCTTCTGCACCCATGTAAACCACGCACTCCATACCAAAACGGGCTGCTACCGTCGCCGTGGCAACACCATGCTGCCCCGCCCCCGTTTCGGCAATAACTCGTTTTTTACCCATTTTTTTTGCCAGCAGAGCCTGACCAATGGTGTTGTTGATTTTATGCGCGCCAGTATGGTTCAAGTCTTCCCTTTTAAGAAAAATTTGGGCACCACCAACCTGCTGCGTTAAGCGCTCGGCAAAATACAGCGGGCTGGGGCGGCCCACATATTGTGCCAGATCTTCATCAAATTGCGCCTGAAAATCGCTATCTGTTTTTATACCTTCATAAGCATCACGTAACTCATCTAATGCCTGCATCAGTGTTTCCGAGGCAAAGATTCCGCCATAGACACCAAAGTGCCCATATTCATCAGGCATGGATGCGTAATCTACAGACGCGGGTTTTTGTTTGGCTGATTTATCAATTAACTGTGTCATAACTAATGTTTAATTATTCGCTCGCTCTTACCTGTTGCAAAAATGCGATGATTTTTTCTTTATCTTTAATGCCAGGCGAACTTTCTACGCCGCTACTTACGTCTACAGCAAAAGGCTTCACCAGTGCAATCGCCTGCTTCACATTGTCTGGCGTTAAACCACCCGCCAGCACCACTGGCTTATTAACGCTAGTGAGTGATGCCCAGTCAAACGATTCACCCGTTCCTCCAGCTTCACCTGGAGCATGACCATCCAGCAGCAGTGCTTTGGCAGACTGGTATTGTGTCACCTTTGAAAGCAGGAAATCTTTTTCCTGCTCAATGCCTTTCATACCCAGGGCTTTAATATACGGCAGCTTGAACTGTTCACAAAAGCCCACCGTTTCTTTGCCGTGGAACTGCACAAGGTCAATTTCCACATCGGCCAGTACTGAACGAACCGTTTGTTCGTCTGCATCTTTAAACAACGCTACCCGACTAACAAATGCGGGGATGTGCTGACTGATTTCTGCTGCCTGTTTATGACTTACAAAACGCGGGCTTTTTTTATAAAAAACCAGCCCAATAGCATCAGCGCCAGCATCAACAACTAACTGTGCGTCCTCAACCCGAGTAATGCCGCAAATTTTAACACGTGTACGCATAAAAGCTTATCACCCAACAAACAAAGATCATATTGCCTCGCATCACTGGCAGAACAAAAAAATTAGCCGATTTCAGGCAACCAGCCACTTGCTGGCAGGCCATGTTCGGCCGGATATTCTACATTAACCAGGTACAAACCGGCAGGTGATGCTGTCATGCCGGCCTTTTTTCTGTCTTGCCCTTGCAGCAGTTCCTGCATCCATTGTGGTTGTTGTTTACCGCGCCCAATAACCATCAAACTGCCCATAATATTTCTTACCATGTGATGTAAAAAGGCATTCGCTTTAATGTCTAAAACAATGTATTCCCCAGTTCGTTTTACGCTAATACTCTGCATTTCACGAACAGCATGTTTCGCCTGACATTGCGAAGCCCGAAAGGCTGAAAAATCATGTTCACCTAATAAGTACTGCGCGGCAAGGTTCATCATGTGCTCATCGAGCGGTTCAAAAGTCCACGCAACATTATGCTGAAAAATAGCTGACCTAACATTTCGATTAAATAAAACATAACGATAACTGCGAGAAACCGCACTAAACCGGGCATTAAATTGTTCACTAACCTGTCGCACCCAGTGGATGGCAATATCTCGCGGCAAGTTGGTATTGCCACCTAACATCCAGGCTTTTAGTTCTCGCTGCACCGCAGTATCAAAGTGCACCACTTGACCGGTGGCATGAACCCCAGTATCGGTGCGGCCAGCACAGGTTAACTTGATCGGCTCATTGGCCACGCTGGATAATGCTTTTTCCAGTTCTTGCTGCACGGTACGTGTGCCTTTCGCCTGCATCTGGTAACCATTATATAAGCTGCCATTATATTCTATAGCAAGGGCAATTCGTTTTTTTGTCATAATTCCCACATAGAAACACGAATAAAAAACGCCAGCCCGACGACAGGCTGGCGTTTTTTATTTTACAGAGACCTCAGCATAACTCAGCTGCAAAGAAAAATGAGATAATTTTTTTAGTATTTTTGGAAAAATTGAGCGTAATAGTTTGCTATTGCGCGATATTTTGGCGGAAATACTGGAAATAATTGGCCATTTTAATTTGTGCTTGAGTTATGCTGAGGTCTCTTACAAACTAACGGACGCTAACCCATTTTTTCGATTAACTCACTGGCTTCCTTTTTTTGCTCATCATCACCATCCGTCAGGACTTCTTGCAGAATGCTTTTTGAGCCTTCGTGATCCCCCATATCGAGGTAGGCTCTAGCCAGATCCAGTCTGGTACTGACTTCATCAACATCATCCAGTTTTGACAGATCAAAGTCTTCTTCATCGCCAAAATCATGAACGATTTCAGACGCAGGTTCTAGCTCGGTATTTTCTGCACTGGCTTCTTTATGTTCATCGTTAGCCGCTATTTCATTAAGCTCGGAGTCCAGTAGATCAACCTCGTCAGTCAGGTCAAGAACAATGTCATCATCGACAACCTCAGCCAATGCTTTCTCCGAAGTATCGGCGCTAATAACATCGGCTAACTCGTCTAGGTTGATGTCTAAAGCATCCAGCTCGAAATTTTCTTCAACAGCTACAGTTCCATCTTTTTTATCAATATCCAGCTCTGTGACATCGATATCAAGAGAGAATTCTTCATCGAGGTTCGCGGTTTCTTCTATGTCATCAATATCACTTAAATCAAATTCCAGCTCATCCATAGCACTGACCACTTCAGCATCTAATTCTGGTAATTCTAGTGATATCTCATCCTTGCCCGCATTAAGGTCAGAACTGTTATCTGATGCCCCGTCTAGGTTTAAATCAAAAGCTTGCTCAGAAGAGTTTGTAGATAACGAACCCGCAGCTAACCCGCCGACAATACCGCTCACGAACAAGGGGTTATCCGGACACAAATCTCGTCCCATGGCAGAAACTTTTTTCCATGCTGATGAATTTTCATCCGTAGTACGCTGTTTAATGTCACTTGCTATGCTGACAAAAGCACCTGCATTCTTACTGGCATAATGGGTTTCTGCCAGTTTGACACGGTAATCATCGCGTTCTGGGTGATCGACAATCGCCTGCGTCAACAACTCTTCGGCCTGCTGATAAATACCGTACGCCAGATAGACATCCGCTTCGGCAATAATATCATCAGCCGGCTCTTCTGCTGCTATTTCTGATTCTGCAGCAACTGGCTGGTCAATCGAATCCTCTATGGAGGTTGATGCTGCTTCAGCAGCATCAACGCCGACTTCGTCAGTGACGGATGCCAGCGCCACTTTTTTCGCATCATCAACCTCATCGGCGAGGTCATCAGCCAAGTTCTCAAGGTCATCGAGCTCATTCTTTGCTGTAACGGCTTCAGTCGATTCTTCACCGATGGCTGCGGCTGCTTTACGACGTTTTACAATCAGACCAATCAATGCCGTGAACAGCAGTAAGCCACCACCTGCTGCCGCCAGCCACATGGGGTTATTCAATAACGGCGTGAACAGGTGATCAGCTCTCTCGCGTGGTTCATGTTGTGGTTGCGTTGCAGCGCTTTCAGCCTGTCCCGCTGTAGCCAGCGCGTTGTTTTCTTCTGCTAATGCGTTATTTGCTTGGGTTTCATCAACAAAAAGCGCATCTTCTGCAAGTTGTTTATCCGCTTCACCTGGCAAAGTCTCTGCCAGATTTTTTTCCTGTGCATTAACATCAGCAGCTGACATTGCCAGCTCATCTGCTACTGTTTCGGCTCTGTTTTCCACTGCACCTTGCCTCAGACCCACTCCTTCAATCGCTAACAGGCCTTTCATTTTCTCGACATTTTGTCGCAGTGTATCGATGTGTTGCTGCAACGCTTCTTTTTCAACCAGCCCAGTTTCCGCTCTTTCTCTAGCCAGAGCAAGTTCCGCACGCAGTTCCTGCGCCGACATGTCGACAGGATCTTTGCCACTGGCAATTGAACGCCCTGTACCGGCAGTAACAATCTCTAAATAAGCTCCCTCATCACTGCTTTCAGCTTTGTCCGTGGCATCAGCTGCCGCCTTAGCCTGAATCGCAGAAACTGGTTGAGCACTCGCCTTCGCCTGCTTATATTGCCGCCACAACGCTGACTGCTCACGCACCAATAGCGCTGCATCGTTATGGCTCGTTGACGTTATTTGCTCATAATCAGGCACCCGCAAAATAAAGCCACGTTTTAAACCGTTGATATTGCCATTAATAAAAGACGATTGATTCTCCCGTAACAGGGCAATCATCATTTGCTCTACCGTGACACTTTGATCGGGACGCATGGTATCCGCCAGGCGCCAAGCGGTATCACCCGCTTGAATTCTATAACTGGCTGCAGGCTGATTAATAATGCGTTGCGGCTGCACAGCAGGGGCAGAAACCCTGCTTGCCTGGTTCACTGTCTCCGCTGCTTGAGCGGTAGTTCGAGCGAGAGAAACGGGTCGAGGTGAGGCGGTGGTAGCCGTTGTTACCTTGAGCGCGGCATTATTACGACTCCCTGCGGCAGGGCGTGAGCTGATATTATTTGATGGCGAAGTAATATTTCTCGCTGTGCGAGTTTGTTGCGTCATAAACACGGGTGGATCTAGCAACACGGTGTATTCACGCAAAAGTCGACCATTGGGCCAGTCAATTTCTACTAGAAAGTTTAAAAAAGGTTCGCGAATTGGCTTACTTGAAGAAACTCTGATGTATGACGAGCCATTAATTTCTATTGCTTCGAACTTCAGATCATTAAGCAGAAAGGGGCGATCTAAA
>CAZMLD010000135.1:0-6163 GCA_964566975.1 uncultured Thiotrichaceae bacterium
CTTTAAATTTATTATAGTGTGGCTGTGTATGGTGACAAATTGATGTAATTCAAGGGTAGGCTTCAGCTCACGCTTGAAATTAGGCAGATCAAGGCAAAAAATGTGTATCTACACTTGTAAAAAGTCATCAACGACAGATTTTGTCGTTATTCATTAACAGGAGAGCCATTAAGCGCATCCCCCAGAATTTTAGCAGTGACATCGACCACTGGAATAATATGATCATAGTTCATCCGCGCTGGCCCTATAACCCCTAATACGCCAAGGGTTTTTCCTTTAACACGATAAGGCGCCGTAATAACACTGCAATCACCCAAACCCTCAAAACCAGCTTCATGTCCGATAAAAATTTTGACTCCGTTGCTGCGTACGCAACGATCAAATAAGCCCAGCATCTCTCGCTTTCTGTCAAAAATTTCAAATAGATGCTGTAGCTGTTGTCGATCAGTATTTTCGTTATAACGAACCAAATTGGTTTCGCCCTGGACAATAAACTCAGGCGAGTCATCGCCATCATCGAATAATGCTTTTTCAGCAACTTCAACGGCTGTTCGCATAACTTCATCAACGTGTTGGCGGCTGCTTTCCAGATCCTGCAACAGGCTATGGCGTATTTCATGCACATCCTGACCGGTAAAATGTTGGTTTAAAAAGTTAGCCGCCTTTTGTAATTCATCGCCACTGTACTCTCGCCCAAGCAGTAAAACCTTGTTTTGCACATCCTTTTCATTGGTTACCATGATCACCAGCACTCGCTTTTCTGGTAACGGTAAAAACTCAATGTGGCGTAATGTTGCACTGGTCTGCTGGGGCATACTGATAATGCCGGCCATCTGTGTCATTTGTGAAACCAGTTGTGATGCCTGGTTGACCAGGTCACTAACCTCCATATCAGGATCCAGCTGCTGTTGCAATTGACTGACCAGCTCTGCTTCTATCGGTTGCACTTCAAGCAGGCTATCGACAAACAGGCGCAAGCCCTGCTCGGTCGGAATGCGGCCAGCAGAAGTGTGAGGTGCAATCACTAGGCCTTTTTTCTCAAGCCCGGACATCACGTTACGGATGGTTGCTGAGCTGATATCCAACCCGGCATCCTGTGCCAGTTGCCTGGAGCCGACAGGCTGGCCATCATGGATGTAACTAGCCACAAGCTGCTTAAGCAATATAGCGGCACGATCATTAAGTACAAGTGATTTATTCAAAGTTCATCTATCCGGCTGGAAACGACTGGCACTTTAGTGGAACCAGTGCCAGTAAAGAATTATGCTGGCAAACGGATTGCTGGTCAAGAAAAGCATTGCCTATATGGATAAAGCGACAACCGGTTTTTTACTGTGCTTTAGCGCTGCACATGTTTTTCAGAGAGTGTAAATATTTCTGAGCAGACTCCAGATGCCAGATAACGCCTGTAATCTTCTACTCGATCGATATCCCAGCAAGTATCCAGCTCATAAAATGAAATGCCGTTTTCATTGAGTCTGTTTCTTGATTGCAGCATCACTTCTGCGCTACCCCAGGGCATATCCTGAAATAAAAACGCATACGGCTTTTGCAGGCCAACTAAAACATAACCACCATCTTCAGCCGGTACAAAAACCGCTTCTGCCTTCGCCTTTAACTGTTCTATTGCCTGCGTGATAAGCCCTTCATCTAATGCCGGTGCGTCAGTACCAATAACGATACAATATTTATATTGCAGCAGAGCCTGTTGTACTGCATTTAGCATGCGAATGCCTAAGTCGGCACCTGACTGGGTGAATAAAGTAACCGAGTATTGGGCTTTGCATTGCAAAAAGCAGGCATCATTTATGTCTGGTGAGCACAACAAATGTAGCGCACAAAGCTTAGCCTGTGACAGCATCGACAGCCGCTGATGAATTAAATCTTCCTGTAGTTGCGTTGCTGCCTGAACCCCAATATCTGGTATTAAACGGGTATTCACGCTACCAGCAACAGGTGCTTTGGCGAACACTAAGATGACAGTATCAGTATATTTCATCGACAATACTTTTGACTAAGTTTATCTGGTGATACGCAAAAAAAATAGAGCAGCCGTAACTTCCACATCAGCAAAACGGTTGTCACTACGCCGTTGTTTTCCCAGCGCCGACTTGAGGTTATCACTTTTTGTTTTAGGCAGGTTGGACTCGCCTGTTTTCTGAGTAACTGGCTAATGGCGATGTCTTCCATCAAGGCAATTTCGGGAAACCCAGCGAGCCGATTAAAAAACGTTCGTTCTATAAAAATGGCCTGGTCACCAGTAACAATGAAGGTTAGTCGAGAACGAAAATTCATCAAGCCTTCGATTAATCGAAAGACAAATTTATTACTGGATAGACGCACATCAAAACGCCCCCAATAATTTTCTTTTTGATAATGGCGAGCAATAAGCTCAAGCGCATTATCAGGAAGAAAGGTATCACAGTGTAAAAACAAAAGTATTTTCCCAGTAGCAAGAGCTGCACCATTATTCATTTGTAGTGCACGGCCAGATTTTGACACTATCACACTGTCTGAACCATTATGTGCAAGCATTAAACTGTTATCAACACTGCCACCATCAACAACAATCACTTCATGTCCTTTATCACGAAAGGGCTGTAATTTTTCTAGAACAACAGGCAGGTTCATTTCTTCGTTGAAGACAGGAATGATAATCGACACTTTTATAAATTCATTCGTCATTTAGATTAATGCGCCACCACAGCTACTACCAAAGCCAGCCGTGCAGCCATAACAATGATCCATTATGGCGATATCCTTACCTTTAAAACTGCTTTGCAATAGATCATTGATATGTGTTTTTGCTGGTAACGTGTTTACCGAAGCATCGGTACTCAGTCCAGCAGACAAACCTAACATCTGGTTAAAGTCACAGTCATAGACATAACCCAACCAGTCCACACTTAAAGTGCTGCGACACATCACGCCGGATAAATTATCTTTACTATAAGCTGTTTTTAGCAACTGCATATATTCATCAAACAAACCTTTTGATAACAAGGTGCTGCCAAATCGTTTGATTGGCATATTGGTGATGGTGTATAAGTGATTAAAAGAAATAGCAAAGCGTTGTTGCAATTCTTTTTTATAAACAGGTTCAAGCTCTGCTTGTGAGGGTGGCAGGCTTATGCCCTGCGGGTTGTACACCAGATTAAGCTGCAATGCTTCATCTTTTCCATAACCGTAATGATTTAATAACTTCAAGCCTTTGATGCTATCACTAAAGACCCCTTTGCCGCGTTGTGCATCCACATTTTCCTGTAGATAACATGGCATAGATGCAACCACTTCCACCTTATTCTCTGCTAGAAAAGCAGCGGTTTTTTCAAAACCAGGCGCTAATAAAATAGTCAGATTACAGCGGTCGATAACGTGCACACCCATATCAACAGCCTGTTTCACCAGTGAGAAGAATTCTGGATTCATCTCCGGTGCACCGCCAGTTAAGTCGAGTGTTTTAATGTTTTTTTGTTTTAAAAAATCAACCACATCGGCGATCGTTTCTGCGGTCATGATCTCTTTACGGCGTGGGCTGGCAGCCACGTGACAATGCAAACATTGCTGATTGCATAAATAACCTAGGTTAACCTGCAAGGTTTCCAGTCGCGCGCGTTTTATTGCCGGAAAATCCGTATTTTTCAATAAATCAAAAGTGTCTTTCATGGTATTTTATCAAAAGTAGCGGTTTATAAAAGCCACTATTTTTTTAGTCGTCGCGTTAAATAATCGGTCTTTATAATACAGCCCAGCAAGGCGTTTGTTAAGCTGTGAATACGTCGGATAGGCATGAACCAGCGAAGTCAATGCAGAAACCTTCATATTCTCCTGAACGGCCAGTGCCAGCTCGTGAATAAGTTCACCGGCATGCGGTGCAATAATATGTGCGCCAACAATTCTGCCTTTGCTGGTTAATATTTTAGCTATACCCATTTTATTATTATCGGTGATAGCTCGATCCAGTTGCGACAGTTCAAATTGATGTATTTCACCTTTTTTTAATTGTTTGCACTGCGCCACGCTAAGCCCAACTTGCGCCACTTCTGGGTCGGTATAAACCACCACGGGCACAACTTTGTAACTGATTTTTTTAGGTATTTTAAAAATCATGTTTGTTATTACAACACCAGCCTGTAGTTCAGCCACATGGGTTAATGGCATTTCACCAGTCACATCGCCACAGGCATATATTTTTTTATTGCTAGTCTGCATTTTTTTATTGACCTTAATGCCAGTCGCATCAAAATGTACCTTAGCTTTGTCAAGATTAAGGCAATCAAGCACAGGCTTGCGCCCAGTTGCAACCAGTAAATCTTCGGCCTGAATTTTTTTACCACCTTCAAGTAAAAGCTGTTTTACTCCGGCATTTTCAGAAACTTCAAGCACTTCGCTATTCACATAAATCGATATGCCTTCTGAGCTTAAAACATCGAGCAGAACGGCTGATGTTTCTTTATCCATGCGCGGTAAGAGTCGTGGCGCCGACTCAACAATAGAAACCTCAGCACCTAATCGAGCATAAGCCTGCGCCATTTCAACACCTACCGCGCCGCCGCCCAAAACGATCATGCGTTTAGGTAAAGCAGGCAGGCTATACATATCTTCATTGGTTAGGAAGTTAACCTGTTGCAAGCCTGCTATAGGTGGAATAAAGGCTGCTGAACCCGTGGCAACGACAAAATATTTAGCTTCAATTTCTCTGTCGACAACGTTAATTTTTGTGGCGGAGATAAAACTTGCCTCACCGGTAATAACTTCACAACCCAATGATTCGAAGCGCTCGCGACTATCGTGTACCTGAATCGTATCAACCGCCTTTTTAATGACCTGGTTTATCGCCTGCATATCAACATCAGGCTTAACTGCAGATAGACCCCAGCGGTCTGCGTGCGACAAACTATGTGCAACAGCTGCACTTTTGATTAATGCCTTGCTCGGTACGCAGCCATAATGCAGACAGTCTCCCCCCATCGCCTGCTGCTTGTTGATTAGTACCACATCAAGACCAAGCTGTGCGGCAACACTGGCCACCACCAGACCACCTGCGCCTCCCCCTATAACAACCAAATCACGCTTCTTTGCCATATAACCCTTATATTTAATGTTTTTTTGATCAACTAATGTAACGACAACTCCGTGACAATATTGTTCATTCACTTTTCAGTACACACATCATCCTAAAAAAATCAGTTGAATCGTAGCGAGGATGACTAATACATTGAAGATTAATGACTTTACAGGTTATATTGGAGGAAAGCGTATCACCCCATACGGTGAGTTCCCATAAGTGATAAACATGGGTTCTGGAAAGTCGTTAATCTTCAATGTATTAGGAATCCGCAGTAGCTTCAACTGATTTTTTTAGGATGATGTACAACCATAAAAAAGGCTGGTCATAAACCAGCCTTTTTTATCTCTCTAATTAAATTTTATAGTCAAAGCACTTTGCCCATTAAGGCAAAGGATTTGACGAAAGCACCAGCCAAGCTTGGGTCTCTAATCATCGTTGCGTAATCACCTTTTTTAAAACGTATCTTCCGTGAGGTGTAGGCAATACCTAGTTTCATTAAGCCTGGCGGTTTCACGATAAGAGAAAGCCAATCATCAATCGTGGCGCGGACATCCCACTTAATGTCATCTGCAGAAGCGGTATTGATGGACGAAATCAGACCGTTTTGTATGGTCATGACAAATGAGGGCTCGTCTATTTCAGGTACGCCAAAAGCAACGACAGAACTAAAACCTGCATTCCCCAGTGATGTGGTAATTTCTTCATCTGCATTCCATGCATCCTTGAATGACTCTGCCCATTCATGAGAAAACAAATTTGCCATTGGTCAACTCCATTTTTTATAATTATTAGTTAACAATAGGCACAGTTTCTATGAAAAATTCGATTTTGTCAAAAAATTCAGTTACTTCCAGTCTGGATTTATAGGTATTTAAATTTAAAAAAGACGATATTTCCGATGGAAACAAATAAAAAACCCCATTATTTTAAAGAAAACCAATAAATGACCTCTTAAATATAACTTTTACCCAAGTGGTAATATCAGCAACCCTCATTGCACCGTCTGTCTGGCGACTTTTTTACCATTGTTAAACATGACCAGAGTCGGAATGCTGTGGGTATTTAAATGCCCCCGATGCCCTGTTCATCTTT
>CAZMLD010000135.1:6200-6311 GCA_964566975.1 uncultured Thiotrichaceae bacterium
TGGATAGCCAACTCCAAGGCTATCCGCTATCTCTTGTAAGCTTGTTGCGGTAACCGGCTTAGCGCCTTTTCCACTGCTTGTATTTTAAATGATTGTGTTTATCTTATACCC
>CAZMLD010000136.1:0-6269 GCA_964566975.1 uncultured Thiotrichaceae bacterium
CATGGAGGAATCTTGGCGTGTTTCAAGGTACAGTTTTAACCTATGTGCCCTATTTTTATACTTTGATACCTGATGATATATTTGGAGATAAGGAATAAATAGGGTCAGTGACAATGCCAGTAAGTTAAGCAATAACGCCCGTCATTCCGTCATGTTTTTAGACGGAATCCATCGGTCGGTAAGTACAATGCCTGTTATATCAGGCTCTACCAGCCATGGATTCCCGCTAAAGTCATGCGGGAATGACGGCAAAAGTCTTAACTTACTGGTATTGGGGACAGTGATTAAAGCGAGCCGAGCCATTTTTATTATACGAATTCAAGAATGCATTTAAAAACACATAAGCAAGTTATTATCCATACAAGTAGCTCCAGCGAACAATTCAAAGCGGCACGTTTTTATGTAAGCAAAACAAGTGACGCTTTGAATTGTCCGCTGGAGCAAGGCGTTATATCGCAGCGGTATGAACATTGCTAATGCACGCAAATATTCGCATGGCGTAAATTTTTGACCAGTTGCCTGAATGCGCTTCCACTGATATGTAACAGATCTGTGTGGTTGCCCGCCTCTAAATAGAGGTCATTGCAGCTATCCAGATTATTATCGACAACCGTGGTCATGCCGTATGCCTCACCAACAGGAGGAATGGCGCCGAGCTCACAATCGGTAAATAAATGCGCTAACTCGCCTTCTGTTGCCAGTCCCATGCGTCGATTCAGAAACATATTGAGTTCATTGATTTTCACGGAGTGGTTGGCTGGGATCAAAGCCATCACATAGCCCTGTTCGTCTTCAAGAATCACCGTTTTAACCATGTTTTCTACAGGGATTCTGGCTGAATGTGCAGCATGCAGGCTGGAATTGGAATAGCCATGGTTAATAATGTCGTAACTAATGCCATGCCTAGCCAGTTGTTTAACTAATGTGGGTGCGATGTTCATGGTTCACCTCCTAGTGAGAGTGAAATGCTGACTTGTTAATAAATTATACCGCCACTGTTTGAAGAAAAGAAAGGTGAATTTTGACGTTAACGATAAAAGTGAGCAGAATGGTATTCTGCTATAATTTACCGTTTCATCGCGTCATATCCATTATTCGAGACAGACAATGCCAGAGACAATAACAAGCTCAAAAATCATCTACACCAAAACCGACGAAGCGCCGGCTTTAGCCACTTATTCGTTTTTGCCTGTTGTGCAGGCTTACAGTCGCGCGGCGGGTATTGATGTTGAAAGCCGCGATATTTCACTGGCGGGTCGTATTATTGCCAGCTTCCCCGAAAAGCTGAATAAAAAACAAAAACAAAGTGATGCCCTAGCTGAACTTGGAGAACTGGCAAAAACAGCCGAGGCGAACATCATAAAGTTGCCAAACATCAGCGCATCTATCCCCCAGTTACAGGCAGCGATTAAAGAATTACAGGCTTCAGGTTTTGACATCCCCGATTTTCCACAAGACCCTAAAAATGAGGCAGAAGCGGCGGTTAAAACACGCTATGCCAAAGTATTAGGCAGTGCGGTGAACCCCGTTTTACGTGAAGGTAACTCTGATCGACGGGTGGCTGACCCAGTTAAACAGTACGCACAAAAAAATCCGCATGGTATGGGTGTCTGGTCAGCCGATTCTAAATCACATGTGGTTTCAATGTCGGCAGGTGATTTTTATGGCAGTGAACAATCAGTAATAATAAAAAATGCGGGCAAAGTTAAAATTGAATTAATCACCGACTCCGGCGACGTTCAGGTATTAAAAGCAGCGACTGCTGTTCAGGTCGATGAAGTTGTTGATGCTGCGGTAATGAATATCAAGGCGTTATGTGCTTTCTTTGAAAAATCTGCTCAAGGCGCTAAAAAGCAGGGCGTGTTGCTGTCACTGCACTTAAAAGCCACCATGATGAAAGTTTCTGATCCCATCATGTTTGGCCATGCGGTAAAAATTTATTACAAAGACGTATTTGAAAAACACGCAGCGGTTTTTGCACAGGCAGGTGTTGATGTGAGAAACGGCTTAGGTGATGTTTACGCAAAAATAGCCAGTGCATCGGACTTGTTGCCAGCAGAATTACGCAACGAGATAGAAGCCGATCTACAGGCGGTGTATGAAGTACGCTCTGAACTGGCGATGGTTGATTCGGACAAGGGCATCACCAATTTACATGTGCCCAGTGACGTTATTATTGATGCATCTATGCCTGCAGCAATTCGCTCTTCTGGTCAAATGTGGGGGCCAGATGGCACGTTACAGGATACCAAAGCGATGATTCCAGATCGTTGTTATGCCGGTATCTACCAGGCGACAATAGCCTTTTGCAAAAAACACGGTGCATTTGATGTTACTACCATGGGTAGTGTTAGCAATGTCGGGTTAATGGCGCAAAAAGCTGAAGAATATGGCTCACACGATAAAACCTTCGAGATATCCAGTAAGGGAATAGTGCAGGTAACGGATGACAGCGGCAACATTTTAATGCAGCATAAGGTCGAGCAGGGCGATATCTGGCGGATGTGCCAGACCAAAGACCTGCCGATTCAGGACTGGGTAAGGCTGGCGGTAAGCCGAGCGAGAGCCACTGGACAGCCAGCGATATTCTGGCTGGATATTAATCGTGCACACGATGCCAATATTATCAGCAAAGTAGCGTTGTATCTGAAAGATCAAGATACCAGCGACCTGAAAATAAAAATAATGGCACCGAAAGATGCCATCAAATACACATTAAAACGAGTTAAAGCCGGTAAAAATACCATTTCCGTTACCGGTAACGTATTACGTGACTATTTAACTGATTTATTCCCGATTTTAGAACTGGGAACCAGTGCAAAAATGCTGTCCATCGTGCCATTGCTGGCTGGCGGCGGTTTGTTTGAAACTGGTGCAGGTGGTTCTGCGCCAAAACATGTGGCGCAGCTTTTAGAGGAAAACCATTTACGCTGGGACTCTCTTGGTGAGTTTTTAGCACTGGCGGTTTCCATTGAAGAACTTGCACAAAAAACAGACAGTAAAAAAGCAAAAGTACTTGCTGATGCGCTTAATCAGGCAAACAGTCAGTTTTTAAACAATAACAAATCACCTTCTCGTAAAGTAGGTGAGATCGACACCCGTGGTAGTCATTTTTATCTTGCCCTGTACTGGGCGCAAGCACTTGCAGAACAAACGGAAGATCAAGAATTACAGACAAAATTTATCCAGGTCGCGCAGCAACTAAGTGACAATGAAAATATAATTATGCAGGAGCTGAATACCGCACAGGGTAAAGCCGTGGATTTAGGCGGCTATTATTATCTGGATGCAGCCTTGACCTCAAAAGTGATGCGCCCCAGTGCCATGTTGAATGATGTGATTGATAACATATAGGGCATCTCAAGCCGTTTCAGGAAGGTTAATTTTTCCGAAAAATGAACGTAAATAGGCGAATAATCTTAATATTTTTTAGCCTTTTACTGGCGCTCATTTACGGAGAAATGAGTTGCGTAGCACCGAACTTGGGCGGTATTAAGCGCCAAAAAACGTAACGTAAAAGTACTGGCTGGCGAACTAACCCGCCATGCTCTGTGGCTGAGGAGACAGTATAAGCACCAATGCCTGCGCGTGTTCAGCGGCTTTTCTGCCTAAATCGGTAAGATAGCCGCCATCAGTTTGCGAGACCAGACCTTTATTGAATAAACGCTGCACGGCTGCAACCTGTGTTTTGTCTGCACTGGAGTGGACTTTAATGCCCTGCTGTGAAGACTCCAAACTGTACTGAATCAGTATGTCTATTTCTGCGATCTGTTCTTTTGAATAATGCATATTTCTACCTCAGCTAAATTTATTGGGAATAATAGGTAATGCTAAATCAATCTGTTGAATCATAGCGAGAGCGGTCAAGGTTTTGAAGGTTCAGTGTATTGGGTGCTCGCGGCAGGTTCAGCTGATTTACTTAGGATAATACATGGCTTTACACCACCTGCCCAGCGCACCAGCCAGATGACCATGCCCACTGAAAGTTATAACCGCCTAACCAGCCGCTAACATCGACCACTTCACCAATAAAATACAGACCTTTGATTTTGTTTGATTCCATGGTTTTTGATGATAGCTGGTTGCAATCAACCCCACCCAAGGTAACCTCAGCCGTGCGATAACCTTCAGTGGCATTCGGCTTAATCGACCAGTTTTGCAGTTGTTGAGCAATGTCATTAAAACCCTGGCTGGATATTTCCTGCAATGGTTTGTCAGCAATACTACCTAATAAAATCGTTAATAGCCGTTTTGGCAGTGCTTCAGCCAGGACGGTTTTCAACCTGGTGTTTGCCTGTTTGCTCTGTCTTGCTTTAAGCCAGTCAATAACATTAATATCAGGCAACAGGTTAATCGTCACCGCTTCACCTGGCTGCCAGTAGGAGGAAATTTGCAGAATAGCCGGGCCACTCAAGCCGCGATGAGTAAACAGGATGTTTTCTTTGAACTGACTGCGCTTATTGCTTACCATGCTGCTTACCGATACGCCGGATAAAACGTCCAGCTTTTCCCTGTCTGCGGGTTGCAGGGTAAACGGTACTAGCCCAGCAGACGTTTTCCAGATGTGATGGCCAAACTGCTCAGCAATTTGATAACCAATCGGACTGGCGCACATCTTAGGAATGGATAAACCACCACTGGCAATAACCAGTGAGTGTGAATGGAACGTAGCCAGGTTGGTTTTGGTGATAAAATTCACATCATCTAGCTGATTAACTTTGTTAATGCGGCAGTTAAGCAGGATCTTCACCTTTGCCTTTTTGCATTCATTTAGCAACATAGCAAGGATGTCTTTAGCGCTATCATCACAGAACAGTTTGCCTAAATCACGTTGATGATAAGCGATGTTATATTGCTCGACCAAATTGATGAAATCCCACTGTGTGTAACGGCTTAAGGCAGACTTGCAAAAATGCGGATTATGGGAAATAAAATTGCTGGCATCGATTTCCATATTGGTAAAATTGCATCGGCCACCGCCAGACATAAGAATTTTTTTACCGGCTTTGTTGGCGTGGTCGAGCACCACAACACTACGCCCACGTTTAGCGGCTTCAATGGCACACATTAAGCCTGAGGCACTGGCGCCGATGATGAGAACATCTATGCGGGTTTTATCTGGCATATCGAGAAACTGTTAATAAAATTTTTTATACTGATGAACATGATAAAAGCACAAAATCTGATTTGTCCGCTAGATGAAAAAGCACTTATACAGGTTGATAAACAGTTAATTTGCAGCCATGGGCATACCTTCGATATTGCTCGTCAGGGCTATGTCAACTTGTTACCGGTGCAGCATAAACGCTCAAAACAACCAGGCGACAGCAAAGCTATGGTACGAGCCAGAACTTGCTTTTTAAACACGGGTGTCTATCAAACGGTTGCTGAAAAGCTCACGGCAATGGTGAGCGCGCATATTATAAATGATAACAAGCTAAAACATAGAGAACATTGCGTTTTAGATGCGGGTTGTGGCGAAGGTTATTATTTTGATTTTCTTTTTAACGCGCTAAAAAACGAAACAACGCCACACGCGTTATCCTTTATTGGCCTGGATATTTCTAAGGATGCGATTATCCAGGCGACAAAAAGAAACAAACAGATAAGCTGGATTGTGGGCACCAATAGATCGCCACCTGTTGAACCGGAAAGTGTTGATATTATCTTATGTTTGTTCGGATTTATAAGTGTTGATGGTTTTTATAAAATATTAAAACCTGGTGGCAAGCTGATTGTTGTTGAACCTGGTGCTAAGCATTTAGCCCAGTTACGGGAAATTATCTATCCTGAGATAAAAAAGTCGTCATCGCCAAGGATGCCACCTGAAGACAGTAGCGTATTTTCATTAATCAGCAGTGAGACATTGTCGTATCAGGTGCACCTTGACGATAATACACAAATTAATAATTTACTGGTCATGACCCCGCATTTTTATCGGGCATCCAGAGCCGGTAGGGAAGCCGCGTGTCAATTACAACAGCTGGATTTAACCGTCGATGTCGTCTTTCGTGTTTTAGCAAAGCCGTAGTCTGTGATGCGTTTGTGAGCGCCAGAATTTTATGTCTGACTTATTGTGTTACATGCAGAGGCATGTTGTGTTTTGCCTCGACTTGGCCGTTATTTTTTTGCAGAGGCGTCTTAGCTTAAAGCAGCGTTGAAAAGCACGATTTCAGGAAAAAATGTCAGTATTCATTCGTTATTTTTCCTGGTATTTTTAACCGCAAAGCGTAAATCTCGGGTGGCTTGCCCCCGAGCTGGATAGCTTA
>CAZMLD010000137.1:0-6216 GCA_964566975.1 uncultured Thiotrichaceae bacterium
TGACGGAGCGTAACAGGCAAGTAACGAGATTAATTATGCTTCCACTTAACCCCAGCCGCCTAAAGGCGTGGGATTTACGGATCCCCTATCGGGGACTTTAAACACCCACAACCTGTTAGAGACCTTTGCACGATACAGGCATGCAAAGCTTTCTGGTAAAAAAATTAGCGGTAAAGACCCGCCGCACTGGCACGTTCTTCCTGTTCGACCTGCTTCATAACAAGACCAAGTGCATCGAGATAAGGAACAGTGCCACTATTGCGAATAATCTCTCGCCCAGCACGGCTATGAGCAAAGTTTATAAAACGTTTCACTTCATGGCTTTGCTTTCCTCTGTTATCAAAAACCAGATATAAAGGACGGTACAGTGAGTAGTATCCTCTACGAATGTTTTCATAAGTGGGTTCGATACCTTCTAACAGCAGGCTTTTGACGTTGCGTTTACGTACGCTGCTTATACCCGTAATACCAACCGCATTAATATCTTTTTCAATTGCCTTTTCTAAAGGACCGGATGACTTAAATAATTCAGCCGCTTTGAACTCCTGATAATAATTAGCAAATATTAACCGACGTATAGCACGTCCTACGCCAGATATTTTACTTTCACGAGCAAGCAGTCGCACAGGGGCATCATTGCCACCTAACTGCTTCCAGTTGGTGATTTCACCTAAATAAATAGCACGAACCTGCTCAAAAGTCACATTTTTAACAGGGTTGTCAGGGTGTACAATAACCACTAAGGCATCCCAGGCAACCGGTCTAAAAGTGGCCGAGTACTCATCTTTTGCACCCTCTATTTTATATCGACAGGAACCGCCAATATCGGCCTGGGAACTGACTACATCGCGAATACCACGTGTTGCGCCACCACCATAAATATCAATTTTGATACCTGTTTTTTTTTCATAACCAGCAGCAAGCTCTTTCATAAAGGCATTTTTGGTGATGCCACAGCCTACCCACTTTAGAGTGACCTGTTTGGCCTGCAACTGTAATGACAAACTCATTATAGTAAGGATCAATAAAATTTTTATATATCGGTACATTCTAATTTACCTATAATGACACTTTTGTTATGAATAGCATAAACACATTAATTTTTTCTACTTTGACGAATGAAACAAGGTGACAACCCTACTCATAACCTGTTGATTTATAAACTTTAATAAAAACATTAAACGGAGCAGAAAAATGCACATTTATTTTCGTGCTAACACTACAGGCTTATTGAATCATTGACCAGCAAAATATTTATTCCCAGCACAGCCTCGGCGTGAATCTATGATGACCATAAAGTGTCCTAAGATACAGAAGTTACATTTTCATACTATTCTCATGAAATAAGACATTTCTCTGTCCTACCCTTCTAAAAAAAGTGAGATAGCCTACATAGTTATTCATAGCACTGCTTTTAACGCGTATCTGGGCAAGGCTAACTGTCTGGTTTCACCACGTTAATACTTGACTATTTTACTAGGTTATTCGTATAATAACTAAGTAACAAGGTCGGATGAAGCTTTAATTGTATGAATCCGCCGAGGTAACGTAGCCATGAAAAGTAACCAGGACATTCAACGCTTGGTCGAACAGGAATATCAGCACGGTTTTGTCACGGATGTAGAAGCCGACACCGTTGCACCGGGCCTCAATGAAGACGTTATCCGTTTTATTTCTGCTAAAAAGAACGAACCTGACTTTTTATTACAATGGCGTCTAAAAGCGTATCAAAGCTGGCTTGGGATGAAAGAGCCGCATTGGGCCAGCATCCACCACAATGTTATTGACTACCAGTCCATCTCTTACTACTCTGCGCCTAAATCCAGTAGCAGCACGCCTAAAAGCCTGGATGAAATTGCACCAGAACTACTCGACACCTACAACAAACTTGGCATCCCACTAGGTGAGCAAAAGCGTCTGGCAGGGGTCGCAGTGGATGCAGTATTTGACAGTATCTCGGTCGCCACCACCTTCCAGACGGAATTAGCCGAACTTGGCATTATTTTCTGCTCGTTCTCCGATGCGGTAAAAAACCACCCCGAACTGGTTAAACAGTATCTAGGCACAGTAGTGCCCTATCGTGACAACTTTTTTGCCACCCTCAATTCTGCGGTATTTACCGATGGTTCATTCTGTTACATTCCCAAAGGGGTACACTGCCCAATGGAGCTATCGACTTATTTTCGTATTAATCAGGCCAATACCGGACAGTTTGAACGCACGTTAATTATTGCCGACGAAGGCAGTTATGTCAGTTACTTGGAAGGCTGCACCGCACCGATGCGAGATGAAAACCAGTTACACGCGGCGGTAGTCGAACTGATTGCATTAAAAGATGCCACCATTAAATATTCCACCGTGCAAAACTGGTATCCGGGTGACAAAAACGGCAAAGGCGGCATTTACAATTTTGTCACCAAACGTGGCGACTGCCGTGGCGATAATTCGCGTATTTCCTGGACTCAGGTAGAAACCGGTTCTGCCATTACCTGGAAATACCCTGGCTGTATCTTACGCGGCGACAATTCAGTCGGCGAATTTTATTCTGTCGCGATGACCGCCAATTATCAGCAGGCCGACACCGGTAGCAAGATGATACACATCGGTAAAAACACCCGCAGCACCATCCTGTCCAAAGGCATTTCATCAGGACACGGACAGAATGCTTATCGTGGGCTGGTACGCATCTCACCCAATGCACACAATGCACGCAATCACACCCAGTGTGATTCATTATTGCTTGGTGACCGATGCGCAGCCCACACCTTTCCTTACATGGAAGTGCGTAACCACAGCGCCCGTGTAGAACACGAAGCGACCACGTCCCGCATTGGCGAAGATCAGTTATTTTATTGTCAACAACGTGGCATAGACGAAGAACAAGCCATCGCCATGATTGTTAACGGCTTCTGCAAACAGGTACTCAATGAATTGCCCATGGAGTTCGCGGTTGAAGCGCAGAAATTATTGAACATCAGTCTTGAAGGTGCCATCGGATGAACACAACGACAAACAAAGATGCCATTGCCATGACCCAGCACGCCATCGACCATGTTTATACCATGCTGAGCGAACGTGGTCACGGCATTGGTTTGCGCCTTGGCGTTAAAACCCTAGGCTGCTCCGGTTATGCCTACAACATTGGTTTTCTTGACCACACCGAAGCCAATGACAAAGTATTTGAAATTAATAGCGATATAAAAGTAGCCGTTGATGAAAACAGCTATCCGGTGATCAAAGGCACAACCATTGATTTTATCAGCGAAGGTTTAAGCCGCCAGTTTAAATTCACCAACCCAAACGTGAAGGAGCTGTGTGGTTGCGGTGAAAGTTTTAGTGTTTAGCCACCGATTAATAACAGCCATCTCGGCACCTCGTTGCCACGCCTTGCGTGGCAACGTATACATAAGCGCAAGCTTTCTCGGTGACTGTCGAACCATATTCCTACGCAAAGCGCGGCAATAATTGCATAAATTTATTAAGAAATTAGCGAATAGTAACAACAGGACAAAAGTGGCGAAGAAACCGGAGTCTGTCATGTTAAAAATTAGTAACCTCAAAGTTAGTGTCGATCACAAAGCCATACTCAAAGGCATCAACCTGGAAGTAAAAGCGGGTGAAGTCCACGCCATCATGGGGCCTAATGGTTCCGGCAAAACGACCCTCGCCAATGTACTCGCTGGGCGCGACGGTTACCAACTGGATGCCGGCAGTGTGTTATTCAACGGTCACGACCTGTTAACCATGCCCATAGAACAACGCGCCCGCGAGGGTTTGTTTATTGCCTTTCAATACCCAGTGGAAATACCCGGCGTCAACATGGTGTACTTCATCAAAGCGGCAGTTAATGCAAAAAGAAAACATCAGGGATTAACCGAATACGATGCCATGGATTTTTTGCAGATCGTCAATGAAAAAGCCGAACTGATGAAAATAGATGAAAACTTGTTGGCACGTGCGGTCAATGAAGGTTTTTCTGGCGGTGAGAAAAAACGTAACGAGATTTTTCAAATGGCACTGTTAGAACCGCAACTGGCGATTCTCGACGAAACCGATTCCGGACTGGATATCGATGCGCTTAAAATTGTTGCCGATGGCGTTAATGCACAACGTAATAACAACAATGCCATCATCGTTATCACCCATTATCAGCGTCTACTGGACTACATCAAACCCGATAAAGTTCACGTTCTCAGTGACGGGGTCATCGTTAAATCGGGTGACAAATCACTCGCTTTAGAACTGGAAGACAAAGGTTACGGCTGGCTGGAAGTCGGCGGAGCATAATACCATGCACGCTTACCCCATCACTGAAAACATACGCGCACAGACCGCTGCATTAGTCGGACAGAAGGTAAACTGGTTGCAGCAAATACGCCAGAGCGCGTTGCTAACGCTGGCAGAAAAAGGCTTCCCACATAAAAAACATGAAGACTGGAAGTACACCAGTATTCAACCTCTGCTAGAACAGAAGTTCGCGCTGAATGATAACAGATGCTTCGGGCTCATGAACGAAGACATAGAACCGCTTTTTCTAAGCACCGATGAAGATTGTCGTATGGTTTTCGTTAACGGTCGCTTTGCGCCGCAGTTATCCGTGTTTAAGCATGACAAGTCAGCGTTTGAAATAACCAGCCTAGCAGAGGCCATCACCACACAGCCAGAGATTTTACAACCGTATCTGGCGCGGTATGCAAACCCTGCCGAGCATGGCTTTACGGCACTTAATACGGCGGCAATCAATGATGGCCTGTACCTGCATATTTTTAAAAACAAACAGATCAAAGAACCGATACATGTGCTGTACCTGAGCACAGCCATTGATGGTTTGCTGGTCTGCCCGCGTAACCTGATATTACTGGATAACCATGCTCAGGCTACTGTGGTCGAGCACTATGCCAGTCTCGGTCAGGCCGACCTCGATAATAGCAGCAGGCTGGTCGATGCCGTCAGTGAGACCATACTGGCAGCGGGGGCACAACTCGAACACATAAAAATACAGCAGGAAAGCAGACAAACGTCACACATCGCCAGTCACACGGTATTACAGCAAGGTGACTCACAGTTTCACTCGTCAGTGATTGCAACCGGCGGCAAACTAGTACGCAGCGACATTCATAGCCAACTGATGGCACCAGGCGGTGAATGCGTACTTAACGGTTTATACCTCGCCGATGAAAAGCAACATATGGACTTTCATACCTTCATAGAACATACCGCCCCAGCTTGCAGTAGTCGCCAGGATTATCGTGGTGTGCTCGATGGTCACGCACGGGTGGTCTTTAATGGCCGAATTTATGTGCACAAAGATGCACAGCAAAGCAATGCACAGCAGAGCAATAACACCCTGTTATTATCAGCCAAAACAGAAATGGACAGCAAGCCCCAGCTTGAAATCTACGCCGATGACGTAAAATGCGCGCACGGTGCTACCGTCGGCCAGCTTGATGAAAATATGCTGTTTTATCTGCGTTCAAGAGGGCTGGACGCACAAACTGCTCGAAACTTTTTGGTCAACGGTTTTGTCGGCCAGGTGTTACAGCAGATGCCCGACTCTCCCCTACGCCAGCGCATTGAACAATGGGTGAGTCAAGAACTGAACTTGGACGACATGAATGTGGAAAGCAGGCATCAACAGGTTATGCAATGAATATTCCACGGCAACTTTATGAAGACATGATTCTGGATCACAATCGTGCACCACGAAATTTTATGCGCGTTCCACTAGGCCCACTGTGCAACGCCCACGGTTTCAATCCGATTTGCGGTGACGATTTTACTATCTACCTGCAGATTGAAAATAACATCATCAAAGATGCCTCCTTTGACGGCGCTGGCTGCGCCATCTCAACCGCCTCTGCATCTTTAATGACCGATGCGGTCAAAGGCATGCAAGTAAGTGATGCCCGCGAACTGTTCAGTGATATGAAAAACATGTTAACTACCGGCGAAGAACTGGGTAAGAACCACTTCAAACTAAACATTCTCAGCGGCGTACGCGAGTTTCCTATCCGCATCAAGTGTGCAACATTGGCTTGGCACACCATGAACGCAGCGCTGGATAACATACAGGGAACCGTGACGACAGAATAGTGTTTTATTTTCCGTGAATTAACCAGTCAGCGACACTTCGATTCAATGCATGCTTTAGTTCTTTTTTCGGTACATCATGTGCCACTGCCTCAGTATATTATCAGGCTCGATAACACCTCATAA
>CAZMLD010000138.1:0-1376 GCA_964566975.1 uncultured Thiotrichaceae bacterium
CTCTTTTTTGTCCACCATTAAAAATCGCCTTCCGCGGCCCGATTCATAATCTCTAAAATAATTGCTTTAACACGTTGTGCTTCTTCTTTAAGTTCTGGCGGTAATGGTGTTCCACCATAAATCATCAGATCCATATTTAATGAATACAACCAGAGCTTGCCTTGCTTGTCTTCAACCAGGCTTATACGGCACGGCAAATAGGCAGAAAACGCATCACTGTAATCAAGCATCTGCGCTGCTGTTAGCGCATTACAAAACATGAATATTTTAAAGAAACGTGACTCTTCACCTGACATCGACGTTACTTCTACAGACAAAGGCAGTTCGCCAACATTCTTAATATTGAGCTCGTTAGCAACAAATTTCATCGTCATTTCTACATCTTCAATGCTTAAACCCTCACTCACTGGGACTTTCCAGACGGTTGCCTCAGCAGCATTACCTGTCTCAAGAAGACGGTTAAACATCTCAGTGTAAACTTCTAACGCTCGATCATCGAAGGTATCAAATGTTTGCTTCACTGGCGCAAGCTTAATTACACCATAAATAATGACGGCTATGGCGACAACACCAACAAGAGCAAACAAATTTCTTAATGCATAAAACATAGTAAAGACCTCATTTTTTAAATTTTAGGACAGGCTTTCTTCAATTATCTTTTGTAAAGCAGCTGCTTTTACTTTATCCAGTGAGCGTAAAACACCAACCAAGCTTATGGCCCGCCCTGTTTGACCATTTTTAACCAGTATGACTGCCGCCTTATAATATGCCGCCGCTGCCTGCGTGTATTTCCCCTGGTTAAAAAAAACATTACCCAGTTCGCCCAAGGCATTATAATTGCTTTCAGTATGATCAATAACGTGCTGGTACAGTTTTTCTGATAAGGCGTAATCATGCTGGAAAAAAGATTTTCTCGCTCTGATCCAGTTTACCTTTATAGATTCATCATAGATGGCTGAGCTAATAACTCTACCGTGTTCGTCCACATTATCCAGCTTCTTTTTGATTTGTGGCGTCACAAACACACCTTCCTGCACGATGTTAGCACTGGCACTGGCATCATCAAACGTGCTTTTACTTTGCGCTCTGGTTACAGCCACAGCAGCAGATGGTTTAGCCACTGTTTCGATATACTCTGAGGTATATGGCTTATCGTCACTCAGATATGTTGACTCATGACTCGCATTTTTTGCTATTTCTTCGTTAGCATCTTCGACCTTTGTTTCTGTCGCTGCCACATTCAGTTCACTAATCTCTGCGGATTCTTTAAAATAAACATCATCTCTGGCTACGGTCATGACTTGCACTTCAGCTTGTTGTGCTTGCATTTCACTACCGTCAGCTTCGGTTACAGCAATCATTTTACTGCCAGCAGG
>CAZMLD010000138.1:1476-6190 GCA_964566975.1 uncultured Thiotrichaceae bacterium
CTTGCATTTCACTACCGTCAGCTTCGGTTACAGCAATCATTTTACTGCCAGCAGGCACTTCATAAATCTTTGGCGACTCTACTTCTACCGCATCAAATCCAGCTGCAGCCAGTACCTTTTCGTTTGTATTTTTATTGTTGCTGCCAGCAGCAACAGGAAGACTGTACTCTACAGCGTTGGTTTCAATACCAGCTTCAATGATTTGCGTTTCGTTTGTCTCTGCCCGCACCTCGTTATCAGCAATTTTGTACGCAGCCAGTACATTAGCTTCAACTAATATTTCACCTGTGTCTAATGACTCAACGCCAGCTAAGATTTGCCTCTTGTCGCTTATCGCTTCATTAGTCGCTTCATTAGTCGTGTCAGCTTTGGCTGCACTGGCTGCAACTGTCGATATGCTACTGTCGTCAACAACGCTAACATTATTATTTTCATTAATAATATCGACACTTGCTATTTCAGCAGAAGAAACAGGTATTTCACTAGCAGTAGCTGCGGCGGCCGCAACACTATCGACTGTCGATTGCTTAATATTTTCAATTTTAATATCACTGCTAGCAACAACCGGCATAGCGCTGTCATCAATACCTTGTGTTTCAGCAGCCGAAACCGGCATCTCATTAACTGCAGCTTCGGTGGCGACAACACTGTTGACTGTCGGCTCATTTGTTTCTAATAATTCAGTTTTAGCCGCGTCCTGTTGGCTTAGCATTTCCTGTTTAGCTTTTGTACCCGCAACAAAATTATTGACCACTTCAAATTCGTTAGACAGGTAGCTAATTGCTTTTCCTGCTGGCGTATTTTCACCGGCAAGATTACCCCAGAACATGTAACCATAAATCACCGTTACAACGAGAATAATGAGAAAAGTATGACTTAACAACCAACGAATAATCTTCATATCTGTCTTAAAACCGTCTCTGTAATAAACTCAGTCTAACATGGTAGCAAGTGTTTTCATTTCCTTTGATGCTTTTCCCATAGGGTCTAACTCAAACACAGCCAGACCTTCACTAAAAGAGCGACGATAAGCGGTACGTTGATGTAAGCGAATACCAAGAGGTTTTATTCCCTGCATCATCTGCAGCGCCTGTTCTGCTTCGCCTGATTCACGAACACCCACATGAGTATCAGCTCGATTGAGGAATCCTAAAACTTCTGTCGACTTACTTTTAACATTATTACTTACAATTTTTAAAAAACGCTGTGTTGACCAGATATCTGCCTGGCTCGGCTGTATAGGTATAAGTATTCGATCAGCCAGGGAAATAGCTTTTTCCATGGCAAACATGTTTGACGCGCTCATATCAACAATAATGCGCTGCTTGAGTTTTTTATCTTTAGCCATGGCTTCAAGTTCGCTCAGATCCGTCGAAACATCAAAAGCGGGTTCATAGCCATCTTCCATCCGCACTTCATTGACATCAACCAGTGTGCACTGCGGGTCGAGATCAAAGGCTTTTACGCCTGCTTTATCGTGTGCCAACCAGACCGCTAAATTAAACGCTACGGTACTTTTACCTGTTCCACCCTTCAAATTCCCAACGACTGTTAACATAAACGATTGTCCGTTACTATTGAAATTATATACTCACACGAGCATCCATTAGCCTGTCGCTAATCATACACTACGACCTAAATCCTGTTACTCTTTTGATATAAACTATCAAAACGACAGGAATGCACATAAGTATTACCTTACATCTGCGTGCTACCTGTCAAAAGAAAACACATAGCTATAGAACCTTCAGCCCAAAGCACATCACTTTAACTAGGAGCTTGTCCGAGAAGACTGCTCAAAACCCAGCTTAGTTATTGTGCTCAATTTTGCCTGTTTGCGCCTCTGCTTTTGCGTTATCTTTGCTTAAGCTATTTAAAATGTTTTGTTGCTCTATCTGGGTTTGTTGCACTGCCTGGGTCGACATATCTTTAGTCGAGGCATCGAATAAAGTATAACCATCTGGCACAGTAAAGAGCGTCTCACTCACCTCACCAACCTTGATATTTCGTAATTCATCGACAATATTGTTTTGAGATTCCTGCCTAACAACAATATCCAACTCATTATCATACCATTGCGTAGCCTGCTTTTGTTCGCCAGAGGCACTGAATGCCGTCATCGTCAGCTTCCTGACTTTACGATCATTCATTATCTGATCTTCCACTATAACGACACTAAGCCCTGTCCCGTCAGAATTTTCCTGTCTAAGTACACTTTTATATTTACTGTCTAACCACTGAAATATGTGAAAGTCATTGCCATTGTTATTAAGTGTAATCAACCATTTTTCGCTTTCCCTGCCATTCATTTCAGTCTTTTTTAAAAAAACACATTCAGCACCAATAAATTGTTCACACGGATCATTACTCGTTTTCACTCTGCTGCCCGCAATCACTTTTTTATTGCCAGGCATTTCCCTTTTCAAGTAATATTTATTTTCGCTATCCAGCCAGATCACTTTGTTATTTCTGTTATCAAAGATCTGCACCATGGACACGCCATCTTCGACATATTCAAATCGCACATTTTCATTTAACCAAAACATCCTAGCATGGCTGATATTTTCACCACGAATTTGCACAGCATCTGCGGTAAATGATGCCGCATGTATCAGGGAAGCCGATCCCGAATAAAACAATAGTAAAAATATCAATAACTTTTTCATAACATATTAAATAAAAATGATGTCAAAACAACACTAATAGCATGTTTTCGAGATCTGATTTGAGCCGCCTCATCAATACAAACTGGCATAGCGACTTCAACAATATTGCCGCTCTGATAAAGAAGATGCTACAGCATTAAAATTCGTAACTCGCTGAGAAACAATGCTAATGCATCATTGTTTACGGTCTGCCGCCGGGTAGAAATGTAAACGGGTTAAACACCTTGTCTTCTACATTTTGACCTGACTCGCTACCACCCCACAATAAAGGAATGTGCATGGGCGGCAAGCCACCTAATGCTTCATTTGGCATCTTAGGCATCCACGGCGACAATTCAGAAAAGCCGCCAGACAGTGTATCAGGGGTAGGGTCTCCACGATGTATAAGACTTGAACTATTGGCCCATGGTGAAACGGCAGGCACATTATATAACGGATTCACATTACCCATGCCTTGTGCTGGAAAACCTGAACTCCTGTGCTCGGGCGGTAGCAGCCACATTTGTTGTGGCAAAAAACCTTTTGTAGCCGGTAATCTTTTGTGCATTAACGGTCTGTGTTGCCTCATTTGTGGCGCTGCTTGCATTCGTGGCACTGCTTGCATATGCATTTGTTGCTGCCTTAATGATTCAAGATAACCAGGTGTAACAAACTGACCCATACGCTGTGAATTAAAACGGTTTCCATCTTGCTGTTTATGTTGTGCCTTTGATTGCCAGCGGTATGGTGGTGGTTGCTGGGGTTTCATGAACCCGCCCGAAGCTTGCGGTAGCGCCCAGGGGTTTGCCTGTTCCGCGACCTGCCGCACAGAGTATTGATGAAATAATTTCGATGCGAAACTATTCGTTGTCATTACAACTGCGACCACCATAAGCAAACCGGTCACCATGTTTCTAGTAATTATCTTATGTATTATAGGGTATTGCATTAAAACGATCCTGATCAGACTCAATATGTGTTCAGACAGTATCACGCCCGATCATTCACAACTCAATATCTAAAAAAATTCAAAACATCTCTTTTCACTGTTTGCTGCGTACAAGAATTAGCGCCCGTTCTCAGGGTGATGATATTCAGGGTTAATTAGCGCATTTCATTATTATGCATAAACGGCTCACGCATGTATCGCCCCATTGACGGCATTTGCTGAAAAACGGGTTGCTGCATCGCTGGCTCATATGCCTGAGAGGGCCAACTTTGCATCATGTTATTTGGGTGTATGGGGGGCATGCTGTGCGGTGGCATGTTGTGTGACGGCATGTTGTGCAGTGGCATATTTCTTGGCATTCTATAATCGTAATGACTCATGAACGGCATTCGGTTGTGTGATGCAGAGCCAACTCGATCATGAGCACGCGGCTTTGCATGATGGGGAACATCACCAGACATCCAGTGACTGGGCAGCGGTCTATTACTCGGCTGCCAGTCATCTGGCCACGGCCTGTCTGGGCTAAACCTATCCATCGCCGTACTCGATGAATCAAACACCCAGTCAGTAACATCCATCACTTTGCGATTTCTATTAAAATTAGTGTGACGAGCCGCTGATTGCGCTTTAACCGTAGACGGCTTCAACGCAGAAGACAGGTATGGACCAGGCGGCGGTGGCGGAATAAATGCCATATCCCTCATCCGCTGCTGTCGACGTAGATACTCATCTTGATACTGGAACTCAGCCAGATTAGATGTTAATCCACTACTCGTCTTCATTGCCTGTTCAGTTAAACTTGAACCAGCTACAGATTCAGCATGCACATGCGTTGCGGACATTAATAATGCAAGCATCAAAAACTGCTGTTTGACACTGACACGACAAGACATATCCTTTCTAACTATCATCTTCACCCTTCAGTCGAATTCCGCGACGTGCTTTTGATGATTTTTTAGACGGCACTTTTTTCGCTACCGTTTTTTTCGCAGGCACTGATTTTTTTACAGCCTTTTTCTTAACTGCTTTTTTCTTAACTGCCTTTTTTACTGCTGCTTTTTTTGCTGGAGCTGGCGTTGTTGCCACGTCTACATCTGCTACACCTTTGTTCATTTCAGGC
>CAZMLD010000139.1:0-6109 GCA_964566975.1 uncultured Thiotrichaceae bacterium
AGAAGCCGTAGCGAGGGAATTCCATTTTTAGTCATTTTTTTCACTGATTTGAGGAAAATAGTTGCGCTATTTAACGAAAATCAGGGCAAAAAAGGGCAAAAATGGGGTTTCCGCAGTAGGTTATCTGTTCTCGGGCAAGCTCCTAGATATGGTATAGACCCTGTTCATTTACTTAAAAAGTTGGCCGCAGTACAAGCCAAGTGATGGCGCGGATAACCCGATGCCGAGTGATTTTTTTGCTTGTTCGCCACTTCTTGTTCACGCAAGCCAGCAGTATCAAGTGCCTGCTCGAACTCTTCACGCGCGCGTTGATGGGCTTTAAACAACATCATTTGTACTCGACTCTGGACATTCACTTTGCCACTACCACTGGTTTCGATGGGGCAGAAAATCGCCTCTGGATAACGTGCAGAAATCAGGCTTTGTACACCATCGGAGACACCCGAACTAGGCATGCAACCGAAAGGTTTTACTGACAGCACCATATGTGCGCGGTGGTCTTCAACGGCATCAATGAGTTTGCCCACTTCCATGTGACCTTCGCCGCCCTTGATTACGGTGTCGTAGTGCTGGTGCGCGAGTTTTGCCAGATGTTTCATATCTGGCAGGTGGTAATGCTTGAGACCAATGGCGCTGGCGTAGAGTCGAAACCAGGTTTTCATTGCCACCATGCCGCCTCGAGATAACAGTAGTTGCTTACTCGCTGACTTGCCCGCAAGTCCATTCAGGCTATCATCCTGTCCGCGCAATTTACGGCGTAGTTTGATACTGTCGGCTTTTGCCCACAGCAGGTAGAAAATCCAGTTGGCAACCGGCTGAATACTCACTTCAGCGCCTTCCTGCTCAAGAAAACGTTGTAGTTCGTAATTGCCTTCACCTTCGGTGGTCATCGCCCAGAATTCGCCAATAACACTAACTTTGGGTTTGGCTTGCAGCCAGTTGACTTTGACCGCTGCCAGTACCTTGCGGCAGCGCCAGAGCGCACGAAATATCGAGCCACGTTGTTCAAAGGTTTCGACCAGAATGCGCTGGCATTGCTTCATGGCAGTGTCAGTGCTACCGGCTTCAATTTCATAAGGTCGTAGTCGATAACCCATAAGATTAAGCACATCACCGGCCAGCATGGCTTTGGTGACGGTGAGATAAAAGTTACTGTTGAAGTCGATGCCACCCTCAGCACTGGCTGATTGCCGGTCAGGCTGTTGCTCAAACAACATAATGCGAAAACCTTCAAAGCCTGCGTCACGCAGTGCTTTACGATACTCGGTAACGTACATGCCAAAACGACAGGGGCCACAACCGCCACCAGTGACAAAAAGGTGGTCTTTGATAATGCTCTCGCGTGACAGGCCGCGAGCTTCCAGTGACTGCAGGTGTTTGATCAAATTGCCGACGGTGTAATAAGTTGGATTGCACTGGCCTCGATTACCAAATTCTTTGCCGAGGCGCAGGGCATGGTTGTCGGCGACTGGCAGGTGTTTAACTTGGTAACCAATGCCACGTAATGCAGCAGCGATGATGATATCGTGATTTAAGGTTAAGCCCGAAATCCAGATGTTGGTGTGAGTGCGTTGATCGGCGGTGAATTCAGCGGTTGGGGTTTCGTGCCAGTGATCGGTTGGCCGCTCATTTTCAGGTGGCATATAGGCCGTTGTTGTGTCCATACCTGCTGCTGGCTGAGGGTTGATAAAAACATCAGGCATGGTCGTTTTTGAAAAGTTAACGAGCTGAACGTTGTTATGCTGGTTCATGTGCGGTCTCCTTGAGGGATAGTTTAAGTGCACTAACGGGAATAATCTGCTCCGCTACGCGAGGTGGTTTTTGCAATATCGCCTGGGTAAGCCTATGCAGCTCTTCATTGCTGTTACTGGTCTTTATGTGTTTGTTTTGTAATATCTCGCTGCGACGTTCCAGTGAGTAAGCAAAAGTACGGATACGAATGGCAATAGAGCCGCCAGGTTTATTCGCATCGAGGTCGTGCATAATTAGCCGCGGGGTGCCTGCCGCTTTGAGTATCGCGTCAATGATGCCGTAGGTTGGTGCATCGTGACCGCATTTGAAACTGGATATGTCCAGCACCGCCAAGTTGGGGTGGCGAGCAGCGAATTTAGCCGCCCATACTTTCTGTGAAGAATTAGTGGAATAATTTTCTGGCCATACATCTCGAATATCGAAAACATCACTGATTCTGCCCGCCTCCAGATCGCTACCAAAATAACGCATTAGCCACTGCGGGTCTTGGGGAATGGAGCGTTGTGAAAGAATAGGGTAGCCCAGTGCTTGTAATTCCTCGGGAATATCATGGTGTAGCCCTGGGTCTGAATGATAAGGCCGACCCAGCATCAGCACGGCGATACGTCCTGTTGCTTCCACGTCTTCTAAAATGGCACGACCACGATCTTGTAGTGTCTGCTCAAAGCGGTTAAGTGCCTGCCAGCCTTGTTTTAACGCAAAGTCGTGTTCATCTCGACTAATTTGCAGGCGCTCTCCCCAAGCTTCCCACAGTTGCTCGTTGAGCAGATGTGGCTCATTAAGGGTCACGGCAGTATCAATGTATTCCACCCCCGCTTTGGCGAAAAAATCCACCTCTTTGGTGAAGGCAGCGCGTAATACTTTTGGTGTACCACTAACCATCGGGCAGGTGGTGTCATCCATCGTGTGGCTGATAAAATTGGGCAGATGAGTGACGCAGGGCATGAAAATATAATCCAGCGGGCCGATGCGTTTATTCTTGTGTTTGTCGAATAAAAGATTGTGGATATGCGCCTGGGCACATTTACTTGGGTAACAGGGGTCAACCGAGCCATACTTTCCACCTTCGGCGAACATCTCTTCCGAGGTTTCATCACTCCAGATAACCTGACGCCGAGGAATGCCCAAGGTTTCAAAATAAGTTCGCCATAGCGGGCCGACGCTGTAATTATTGAGTACCCGAGGCAGCCCGATTCTAATTTTGCTGCGATGCTCGGCCGTTTGTTGCTTACTGCGTTGGAAGCCTTTATCTTTGCCTGTTGTTAGACGACCCAGCCAGTTTTTAGCTTGCCGTGTCGCGATATCTGGCGTGCCTGATGCTGGTAGTGGTGCAGCGCCCTTGTCATGTTTAAAGGCGAGTGAGCCTTCTAGTTCCACCATGTTGGGGTACTGCTGGCATAAATCTCTACGTTTTTTGACCAGCACTTTTAATGCATCTTTGCTTTCAACGGTACCTTGTTCACAGGAAAAACCAGCGATGTAGCGGGTGCTGCCGCCGTCTGGCAGTTTGGTGTCGATAAAGGTGCGAGTGCAGTTGTTGACACAAAAGTGACAAGTCGTGGTTTCATCGCTACGGGTTTGGTAATCGAGGTTGATTGCCGCTTCCAGGCCAATAAAACTGGAGCTGCCACGTTGCTGCACTACTCGCAAGGTTTCCATGGCAGCGCCAATAGCCCCAGCCTCACCGCAATGCGGGTGCACATGAACTTCGGCATTGGGTACGCGTTTATGAATATAGTCGACCTGTGCCTTGAGTGCGGCCTGGTTTTTCTGGGTACCGCCCTGGAGGACGAAACAATGGCCAAGCTCAGCCAGCCGAGGCGCACCCACCACGTATTGCCAGATATTTTTTGGTAAGACCTGGGCTAACCCAGCAAGCAGTTCTTCCTTGCTGTAGCCTTCCTTTTGAAAGTTAACGCGGTCTGAGTCCAAAAATACCGCGCAGCCATAATTAAAATCTGGCGAGAGTTTTGCGTTGAAGGCGACTTTGGCATAGTCTTCGACAGGCACCGCAAACTGGTCTGCCATTGCCTGTAACAACATGCCATTGCCCGCTGAACACTGATTAGACAGTTTGAAATCCTTGATTTCTCCATTTTCCATAAACAGCACTTTGATGTCCTGTCCGCCGATGTCACAGATTACGTCAACATGAGGAAAATAGTGACGAGCTGCCATCATGTGAGCGATGGTCTCGACGATATTTACGTCTGCGCGTAGTGATTCTTCCAGTACAGGCGCCGCGTAACCGGTGGCGCCGAAACCGATGACCTCCAGTTCTGCACCCTGAGATTCGACCTGACGTTTGAGTTCAGCCAGTAACTCTTTGCAATCTTGTATCGGGTTGCCTTTGCTGAGGCGGTAGGCCTTGCACAGGATGTTACCATCTTCGCCTACCAGCACGGCTTTGCTGGAGGTTGAACCACCGTCCAGACCGACCACACCTCGTATTTTTTGTCCCTGTTTAAAATGCGGTGGCTGGAAGTCAGGAATGCGGAATTTGCTGATGAATGCGTCCAGTTCATTCGGTTGTTTAATAAGCGCCGGCCCCGCAGTGTCATGCAGGCGTTCTGAACGTCCGCTGGTGCAGTAGTGGTGTAAAGGCTCTAGTCCACGATAAACGGGTTTGTCTGTTGTCGAACAGTCCATCAGCCCGAACAGTACCGCGCCATAGGCAGCAAAATATTCTGCGTTTTCAGGAACCAGAATGAGTTCATCTAAAGGTATACTGCGATCATATTCATAATCACGCGCTTCCCAAGTCTCAGGAATGCGTTTGCGCCAGCAATCCTGGAGAAAGGGCAGGTAGGTGTTTGGTCCACCCAGTAATAAAACCTTTGCTCGTAAGGTATTGCCGCGTGCCAGCACCGACAGATTTTGGTGAACGATGGCATCGGCCAGTGAGTTCATGATTTCTTCGGCAGCAATACCCGTTTTTACCAGATTGACAATATCGGTTTCAGCAAACACCCCACATTTGGCGGCGACATGATGCAGGCGAGTATCATCAAAGACAATGGCGGCCAGTGCTTCATTTGGCAGACCGACTTTAATCATGCATTTATCAATGGTGGCACCCGTGCCAGAAGCGCACTTGTCGTTCATTGAAGTGATGGCATGGCGTTCGTCACTGCCTTCAGTTTGCTGGAAAATGATGATTTTGGCATCCTGGCCACCCAGTTCCACAACTGAACCCGCATCAGGGTGCAGGGCTTCAACAGCAACAGTAACGGCATTCACTTCCTGAATAAAACGTGCACCCACTGGTTCACATAAAGACCCAGAGCCCGAACCCGTCATGTATACGGTGATGTCTTCGCGGCGATAGTCTGGAAATTCTTTTTCTATGGTTTGCAAGAACTCAAGCGTTTTCTCAGGCTGCTGAGTTTCGTGACGCTGGTAGTCCTTCCATAGAATGCGTTGATCTATGGGGTCTACCACCACCGCTTTAACGGTAGTGGAACCCACATCAACGCCAATGAGGAGTTGTTTGTTGTCGGACTTTTCCTGTGTTCGATCGTTTATAGCCATTAGTAGTGTGCAACGCTAAGCATAAAATAACATCCGAGTTTATGATAAAGAAAAAAAATGTACAAGGTAAAAAATATGGTGTGTCAGCCCAAAGTAGAAATGTCTCTTTTTCTGCAAAGTTAAGGTGTCCTCTTTATTAAAGCCACGTTTGCAGCGGTGGTCAGGTTTTGCCTTTGTGTAGCAATGTGACACTGCCATCAAAAAATACAATCTCCGTTATTGCCCCACGGTGTAAGCGATGACCTCTTTGAGGCTAAGCAGAGCTTCGCACCAGTTTTGGGTCAATCCACACATTAGTCCGAATATTTCATAGGAATGCAGACAATGTGGAGGCTGATTATAAAAACAGTCAGTTCATCAGATCGATGACATGCCCCTGCATAATCGACATTTCCGCCTTCCGTGGCGGTCGTTTGTTTGATTCGGCCCATGAAAATAAAAACATGGGCATAGCCACAGTGATGGTTACAGGCGAATCGGAAAAAATGATTGCTGAGATTTTTCCAAAAACTGTATAGCGGTGAACGAGTACATACGACGCACATGGATGTGGGAAGTTCAGAAAATACAGGAGCAATTTTTCTGTGCGTACTTTACTAACATACTGAATTTTATTTGAAATGTAATAAAGTTACATGCCTCTGCATTTAGCTCAGCATTATTATGAGGTAAGGACGCAGGTTATTGATTTTTTCGACCTAGCTAACTTGCCGGTTTTATACAGAGCGGAGTGAAACGAAGCGGCGTATAAAACCGGTCAATGTTGAACGCCTTGGTACGCCCAGCATGGGCGTGAACTAATGAGGTGAAAGTCCTCTGTAGGAGA
>CAZMLD010000140.1:0-6103 GCA_964566975.1 uncultured Thiotrichaceae bacterium
TGAGCGTAAAGCCAGAACGATTAGCATTTACGATATAAAGTTTTTATCATTTTCCCAAAATGATCAACAACAGGATAATCAGCAACAGGACGATGCGCCGCAGACCATCCTAGAACTAGAAGTAAGTTGCTCAAAAGGCACTTATGTGCGGACACTGGTGGAAGATATTGCAAAACAGTTACAATGCGGCGCACATGTCACCGCATTGCGCCGTTTAAGTGTCGGGCCATATAATGGTGAAATGATAACCGTTGAGCAGCTGAATGCCCTTGCTGAACAAGGAGAAGATGCACTGGATGCCTGTTTGCAGCCCATCGATAGTGGTGTTGCTCACTGGCCAGATGTACACTTGGGTTCGGATGCTGCTTTTTATGTTCGCCAAGGGCAGCCAGTCATGGTGCCACATGCGCCGACACAGGGATGGGTTCGTATTTATGAACAGAGTCAGTTTCTGGGTCTGGGCGAAATTCAGGACGATGGTATGGTAGCGCCACGTCGGATGATTAAGCAATGCGCCTGAAAGCGGTGTAAAGATAGTTAGCGTTTCATTATTATTTGGGCTAAAACAATGCTTTTGTGCAACGTCAATTAGTGATAAAATCGCCATCCTTTTAATATCAATCATTTATCTGGGTCATTAAACTGACTCTATTTTAGTTCGGAGTATTCATGTCTTTATCGACCGCAGAAAAAGGCGAAGTTGTTTCAAAATACCAGCAAAAAGAAGGAGATACTGGTTCTCCCGAAGTTCAGGTTGCGTTATTAACAACTCGCATAGTGCAATTAACAGAGCATTTTAAAGATCACAAACACGATCATCATTCACGTCGTGGTTTATTGCGTATGGTTAACCAGCGTCGTAAACTGCTTGACTATCTTAAAGGTAAAAATGTAACGCGATACAAAAAATTGATATCAAGTCTTGGCTTGCGTCGATAAACCTGCGTCGATAAATTTGCATTGATAACCCTGGTGTTGATCACCATGGGTCGATAGCGATACAATGAGTCGATGACGAATGGGTCGATGATGTTTGTGTTATAAATCTAATCACTGATTGCCTGATTAGACCGGTACAGGGAAACCCGTACAGGTTATGGCTACAGGGCATCTCTAAAAACCTAAGCACAATTTATGAAACGCAAAAACAGCACCTTTTTCACCCAAAAAATCGGTCAATAGCACACTATTTACCTCCTTTTTTGGGTAAAAAATGCACTATTTTTTGCATTCCCTAAATCACACTTAGGTTTTTAGAGGTGCCCTACAGTGATTTTTTTATGTTTTTTTCAGGGTTTAGATTCGGTAATAGATTCGTTTTTAGGCTCCAACCACAGGAAACAATATAGTGATACCTACAGCAGTTAAAAAATCATTTCAGTATGGCAGTCTTACGGTAACGATGGAAACGAGTGAAATTGCTCGTCAGGCAAGCGGTGCGGTCATGATTAGCATGGGCGATACCGTGGTTTTTGTTACCGTAGTATGTTCTAAAGAAACGGAAGAAGGCAGAGACTTCTTTCCGATGACCGTTAATTATCAGGAACGCACTTATGCTGCGGGTAAAATTCCTGGTAGCTTCTTTCGTCGTGAAGGCCGTGCTAGCGAAGCTGAAATTTTAACCTGTCGCTTGATCGATCGCCCCATTCGACCTTTGTTTCCAAAAGATTTTACTAACGAATGCCAGATTATCGCAACGGTGATGTCCATAAGCGATGATATTGATCCTGAAATTCCTTCAATTATTGGTGCCGCTGCGGCATTAAGCATTGCAGGTGTACCATTTGCGGGCCCGTTAGGTGCTGCTCGTGTGGGTTATAAAGACGGCGAGTATCTGCTGAACCCAAATAAAGAAACATTGGAAACCTCTGATCTTGATTTGGTGGTTGCTGGCACTGAAAAAGCCGTATTGATGGTAGAGTCAGAAGCTAAAATACTGTCTGAAGAAGTCATGTTAGGCGCGGTCATGTTTGGTCATGAACAAATGCAGACGGTTATTACCGCTATTAGTGAATTTGCCGTAGAAGTTGGCAAGCCGAAATGGGAATACATTGCCCCATCGTTTGATGAATCGCTGGCGGAAAAAGTGGCTGAAACTAGCACTGCTGCGATTACAGATGGCTACCAGATTGCTGAGAAAATGGCGCGGCAGGATGCGGTAAAAACGGCAAGAAGAGCGGCTGTTACCGCGCTGCAAACAGATGATGGCTGGTCAAAAGATCAAATTAAAACAGCATTTGGGAAATTGGAAAAGAAAGTTGTTCGTGCTCGTTATATAGCCGGTGAAAAACGCATTGACGGACGTGGTACCGCCGATGTTCGTGCCATTACTGTTCGTACAGGCGTATTGCCACGTACGCACGGCTCGGCACTGTTTACCCGTGGCGAAACTCAGGCGCTGGTAATCACTACATTAGGTACCGCTCGTGATGCACAAACTGTTGATGCACTTGAGGGTTCATATCGCGAACCGTTCATGCTGCATTATAATTTTCCTCCATACTGTGTCGGTGAGACTGGTATGGTTGGTTCGCCAAAACGTCGTGAGGTTGGCCATGGTCGCCTGGCGAAACGTGGCGTACTGGGTGTCATGCCATCAGAGGAAGAATTCCCTTACACCATTCGTGTGGTATCAGAAATTACCGAATCCAATGGCTCAAGCTCAATGGCGTCTGTATGTGGTACCAGCCTGTCGTTGATGGACGCAGGTGTGCCAATCAAAGCACCGGTAGCCGGTATTGCCATGGGTCTGATCAAAGAAGGTGATGATTTTGCAGTGCTTTCTGACATTCTGGGTGATGAAGATCACCTCGGTGACATGGATTTTAAAGTCGCCGGCTCAGCAGAGGGCATTTGTGCCTTGCAGATGGATATCAAAATTGACGGTATCACCAAAGAAATAATGGAGCAGGCACTTTCGCAGGCGAAAGAAGGGCGTAACTTCATTCTTGATGAAATGAACAAAGTGGTTTCTGAAACGAATACGGTAATGTCAGAATATGCACCACGCTATCTGAATATTAAGATTCATCCAGATAAAATTCGTGATGTTATTGGTAAGGGTGGGGCAGTCATTCGTGCGCTAACTGAAGAGACAGGTGCGATGATTGATATTGATGATGAAGGCAATATCAAAATTGCATCAAGTGATTTGGCGGCGGCTGAAGAAGCTAAAAAGCGTATTGAACAAATTGCTTCCGATGCAGAAGTGGGCGTTACCTACAATGGTACGGTGAAAAAGATCATGGACTTTGGTGCTTTTGTTGAAATATTACCTGGTAAAGATGGTCTAGTTCATATTTCTCAGATTAGTAACGAGCGCGTGGAAAATGTCAGTGATAAGTTATCTGAGGGTGACATAGTAAAAGTGAAAGTCTTGGAAATCGATCGTCAGGGGCGTATCCGTTTAAGCATGAAAGAAGCAGAGTCTGAAAGCGCATAGATCTTCCTGAATTTCATGGATAATAAAAAAAGGAGCCGAGGCTCCTTTTTTTATTATCGGTATTGATGTGCATTGGACGCTCGCAGTAGCTTCAACTGATTTTTTTAGGTTGAAGACTGAAAATAATTTTTTTTGCACTACACTGACAGAAAGCAAAGTGACACTGATATTTGGCCAGAAGAGATTAAACATGATTCAAACTATAAAAAAACTAGGCGGCCTTGTCGCCATTAACATCATTATTATAGGACTTACTGGCTGTACTAGCACACCCGCACCTTGGGCGCAGACAGTGGAACCGGTATTGCCTGTTCAACAGGAAGAAGATGAGGAAAAAAGTCTTCCTGCCAAAGTAGTTATACCCCATTTAGCGATACTGGATAATCCAGATCGGCTAGCAGGTACTGAACTTAAATCCGTAGCTGAAGATGAATTTGAACCGGTAAGATTGGAAGCCTCAGTGGTCTCACTTGCAGCAGAAGTTATTGTGCCTGTACCCTTGGAGCCTGTCAGGCTAAAACCTGTTGTACTGGAAAAAACAGCAGAGCAGAAAATAATGGCGTTATCAGCAAGGGGTTATGCTGTGCAAATATATGCCGCGAGTACCTCAAAAAGCATTGAAAAATTTAGGCGCAGTAAAAATTTAGTGGGGCTGAAAAAAGTGAAGACGAAGCGTTCAGACTCTATTGTTTATGTGCTGGTTGATATTCATGCAGAGCGTCATTTGGCAAATGCGGCTGCTACAGACCTGGAAATGAAAACAGGGTTAAAGCCATGGATTCGTTCCATCGCTGGGTTGCAGAAAATTATAGTGCCATAAAAAATTTAAGCGTAAATCTAGACTCACTTGCGACCGAGTTTTTTATCGTACTGCTTGCTTTTCCTATTGCGCTGGGCCATGGTAATCATCCGATACGCTTCGGTGTTTTTTCTGGCGACGATGCAAATAAGTTATTTTACACCAGCCGTTGGCATGAACCTGTTTATCGCGAGTGATCATTTCTTGAATTTAAGTTTTAATAAACCGATAACAGAACGGTATAATGCAACCATTCCTTTTATGTTAATTTTATTTGTTGCAGTATTGATTATTACTTACTGGCAGGCATTAACCATGTCACTGCTAGAAACCAGCAGTGGTTAGCTGATGACAATGCGTATTTGATTATGGAACTGCTGAGTCATAATATTAGCTGCCCTTATTGCGGTGAAACGATTGAAATATTAATTGATGATTCGGTTAGTGAGCAGGATTATTATGAAGACTGTTCGGTTTGTTGTCGCCCTATACGAATTCGCTTGAATATTGCTTTTGATGGAGAGGCTGAGGTGGTGATATTACGTGATGATGAATAAATAGTGTTTGCAACAAATAATTGGCTGATTTATATCACGCGATGTTATTAATTCGATTCTTGAATTCAAGTATCAATGCGCCGTCAGTTTTTGTAATCTGGTGCACTAAGCATGGTTCATCGTAACCGTGTTTTAATCTGTTCGCTGGAATAGTTTCACTGCGCTTTTAAAGTCCCGATAGGGGCCGTAAATCCCACGCCTTTAGGCGGCTAGGGTTAAGTGGAAGCATAATTAATCTCGTTACTTGCCTGTTACGCTCCGTCATTCCTGCATGTTTCTAGCAGGAATCCATCGTCAAGCTCAGCGGCAGCTTGGGCTGTCCGCTGCAGCTTTTTGTTAGGCCATTATTTAAATTTAACATTTATCTTTGCTAGAAAACATTATAAAGAAAACTAGTGCTCCTTATTTGGTCGTGGTTGCATAAATTTGCCCCGACTTCTAATTATTTTTAAATGCAGACAAAATTTTCCAAGCGCCACTGCGAATTGTGCTCCACCTTTACCCGATTGTTTTTGGCGACACTATAGATAATCTTGGATTCTGCTTGAGGTGTGTTGCATCAAAACCCGCCCTAAATCGAAATTCAGTCTGGCGCCCTAACCTGTCATTAAGACGTAACACGAAACCTAGTTCCCTGTCTGAAAATTTAGCGACAGGCTCTCCATTCTGGTCTTTTATGTGATAAGACGAGTCACCTTTGTTCCAATGAAATAATTCAAGGTCTTTCCTCATACCAGGCTCAATAGTTATTTGGTGATTCGTTTCTCCTACCCAACGCAGAGGGTAAAATTGAGATTTCGGCTTATCTTCGCGGACACCATGGGTGAACATCGCGTGCAGTTTCTCCATCTAGCCTCTGTCCCTAGATACTTGGTTGATTAATGATTCCGATTTGCCAATGAGCGGAGGTTTGATTGCTCCCTGATCCACCGCCTCCTATTAATAGTCTGGGTCGATTTGAGCGGATCGAATATGTAACACTTACAATTGCCCCAAGTATAATCCCGATCACAAGAGTAATGAGATCGAACCAATTGAAGCTTTTAATATGACTAATAAATTCTTCCATTCTGATTTCTATCTTTTTTCTTTTTTACGCCAAACGAGGCTGTAGAAAAACCTCTAAATCTACAAAATTCACCGTGTTTTCAAGAATACATAAAAGTGTAAATGCATGTACAACATTCCTGTACGCTTAATATAACGCCCTATATATAGATTAAATGAAAAATATATTCTACGATTAGTTAAGTTTTTATTAATCTCTCAAATCGCCTTATATTTTTATACTGCCTCTCTTTGAGG
>CAZMLD010000141.1:0-6045 GCA_964566975.1 uncultured Thiotrichaceae bacterium
AATAATTTCTACACTAGGCATTTTAGAAGACTCAGTCCTTCGCTCTGTTATACATAAGAATGCCCGCCAAGATAATACATAATTCATTAAGATTATCGGCGCACCGCACGGCATTTTCTTGACACAATTAACCCATTGGGCGTATGCTAATAACCATCGAAACACATTGCGGAGTACGGTTGTTGCAACACCGCCTTTGCTTACGAAGCATCGTTCACCAATGAACATAAATGAGAAGAAAAAGGAGCAGAAGTGGATATTAAAAAGCCAATGAGGGATGAAACGAAGAAACTAACATTATTCGTTATTATTGCGTCAATTTTTATAATCGCGTTGTTTGGTCTTGCACCGTTAGTTTAAAGAGCCGTTACCTCCATAACAAAACAGTTAACAGAATTCTGATGCTGCAAGGCATCGTTACTCTTGTTTGTTGAGGCTAGCGGCTCTGGTCAGGCTTAACAAGTTGCCCTGCCCAGGTTTCAATAAACCCTCAGGCGAATCAAGGCGAAAATGGGCAAGCGCACAGGTGGTCATCAGTTTGCCATTATCTGATAACGGTACAGCCGCACTGGCAAGGTAATTCACCAGATCATCCATGCCAGGGTTATGTGCCAGAATCAGTAAGCGCTCATTGTCACCAGCATAAAGCTCAATGACTTCGCCTAATGTTTCCCTGTCAGCCAGATAAAGCTGCCTGTCAAAGAAAATTTTTTCATCATCCAGTGCCAACTTCTGTATTATCAGGGAAGCGGTTTCTCGTGTGCGCTCTGCCACTGAAACCACCATTCTATCAGGACTCAGTCCCAGCTGTTTAAGATGGATCGCCATGCTCATCGCATCTCTCCTGCCCCTGTCATTCAACGGTCGCTCAATATCCGGAGTATGGCTAGACCAGTCTGATTTCGCGTGGCGCATTAACAACAGTTCAAACATAACATCCAGCTCCCAGGCTAAACAACTTTGTAAGTAAGAGACTCATATAAACGCCAGCGACACTGCGCCAAGAACACGAATATAAGAACAGGACTATTTTAACATTGCCACAATGTTGAAATGATGTTTTTCCTTTGCCCAGTGCATTGCACTTTTGCCAGTTACATCTATAACACAAGCATGGCACAGCACTAGCCATTTTTCAGAATAAACTCCGCCAGCAACGGTGTATGGTCGGACAGTCGACCCCACGGTTTGCCGTGCAGACGCTGACCGTGTACAAGCTCAAGACCACGATAATAAATGCGATCCACTGATAGCACTGGCAATGCAGCTGGAAAAGTTCGCGCATAAGAACCGCCAATATTTTTAAACACTTCATTGACCTCCAGCCCCTGATGCAGATAATGCTCTGCACGACCACGCCAATCATTAAAATCACCAGCAATAATAAGCGGCTCATCCGCTGGTACATGAGAAGCGATACGCTTTACCAGGGTTGCAAGCTGAGACGCTCTTTCACGCCCGAACAAACCCAGGTGAACACAAATAACATGAATTTTTTGCCCAGTTTCAGGAAGCTGAATTATGCCATGCAACAAACTACGACTGGCTGTGCGCATGAAGGAAACATCAATATTTTCCCATGAAATAAACGGGTATTTACTTAAAATCGCATTGCCGTGATGCCCAGACTTATAAATGGCATTTTTACCATAAGCGTGATGCTGCCAAACCTGGTCAGCCAGAAATTCAAACTGACTGTTATTCGGCCAGTCATCAAAACGATTTCTGGATATCGTGCGTTCGCCATGTATCTCCTGTAAAAATAGCACGTCGGCATTTACCATGCGTAACGACTTTTTAATATCATGCAGAACAAAATGAAGGTTTCCAGCGCTGAATCCTTTATGAATATTATAAGTCAGAACTTTAATTGTTGTGTTTGGCATAGACATGTTGAACTATTCTGTTTTTTGTTTAACCTGTAAAGGAGCAGCAGCAGATTTAAAACGATAATGCTTGTTACCAAGTGTGAGTTGGGATAATGTTCAATAGCCAGCTGCAATGCTAGATGTAATAATATAACAACTCCCCCCTTACTGCTGATAAACAGGCTTCTATTGCGCCATACAATGTACAACATTGTCGGATACTGTTTTCAGCTATAACCAGGTAAAACAAAAACGCGTCAATCAAATATGGATGAGATAGATTAAGATGCCGAGCTCTCAAAACCAATACCATAAAAAATATGAGCTCATGAGCATGGCCGCCGTGAGCAGCTTCCAATACAGCTAATGCACCACTCAAACTCACACGGTCACTCGCCATTGAGTCAGCGCTTCACTAACATCTGGCAGCAGCAGTGAGCGTTGATTTTTTATCACTTCTGCTATTGATTATAATCGCTAATGGCGCACCTATAGTAACCCGCTGGCTGCTAAATGATCAGCTAGACCTTGCTGTTGACCTTAAGCTGACGTTACCAGATAAAAACCGACTATTTGGCTCTTCAAAAACATGGCGCGGAATTTTAGCTGCACTATTTATCACGACAATTATCGCATGGTTATTAAACTACCCAGTACAAACTGGTTTACTGATTGCTAGCTATGCCATGCTTGGCGACCTGACGTCCAGCTTTATAAAACGCAGGTTATTATTGCCACCAGGCAGTAAAGCCGCTTTACTGGATCAGGTTCCAGAGTCACTGTTACCCGCCTTAATGATGATGCACACATTTAACCTTGGTCTTTTATCAGTGCTGCTACTGGTGCTGACATTTATCATTATCGAACTGTTTCTTTCTCATTTGCTTTATAAATGGGGTTTACGTAACAGATCTCATTAACCGTCACTAGGAGCCTGTTATGCAGCAAGCAAAAGAAGACATCATTAACTTTCCCAATCTGGTTAGCTGTTTCAGGATATTGATAGCACCGCTGTTGTTTTATTTCGCCTTCAGTCAGCAGCCATATTGGTTCCTCGGGGTTTTACTGTTTGCCGAGTTCACCGATGTGCTGGATGGTTTTCTGGCGCGAATATTACATCAGAAAACGGAGCTGGGAGCACGGCTCGATAGCTGGGGCGATTTCATCATTTATTCAACAATCGCAGTCTGTGCCTGGATACTCTGGCCGGATATTGTGCAACAAGAAATCTTTTATTTTATTGTTATCGTACTCAGCTTTACATTGCCTGCACTGATTGGCTTTATTAAGTTCCATCGCTTTACCAGCTACCACACTTGGAGCGTAAAACTGGCGGCTGTTATTACTGTGATAGCGTATATCCTGCTTTTCTCTGGCCTACTGGACTGGCCTTTTCGCTTGGCAGTGCTCTTTTGCCTGTACGCAGCCATCGAACAAATTGTCATCACACTGTTGATGCCACATCAAAAAGTTAATGTAAGATCAGTCTGGCAAATAATTAAATATAAGCAAAAAAAAAGTAAGCTTAAATAAGCAGTTCGCTATTGCTACTAAGCGTTACATAAGTTTTCGCCAAACAACAGTATAAATGCGCCCGGCTCATCGACTGACAACATGTTTTTGGGTCTATGCCATGTTTTTTAATTTGGCAACAAAAAGATAAGTCGCTAGGAGTTTGTCCGAGAATGTAGAAAATTAAACGCTTACGATGACGGCATACTACGCTTACTTCGCAACCACTTAACTAACGGCTGCCAGTCTTCTCGATCCTGATAGACCTGCGAGGGCGGCATTTCAAAGATGCCAATGCCGTGCTCTTCGGCACGAATATAGTTTTGCGTATCACGCAAGGTAGCCACATAGGGCAGCTTCAGGTTTTTAATATAGTTATGCAGTTCAGCGTATATTACCGTGTTTTCGCGTACCCGATTAGCAACCACACCCACTTTTATTTCTTTGCGAGTTACCCGCCCATTTTTCTTTATTTCTTCAATGTATTTTGTTGCGGCTCGCATATCAATCGGTGATGGCAGCACCGGAAAAATAACTGTCTCAACCTTACGCATTAATTGTGTTAGCTCTTTTCCATGTACCCGAGCGGGTGCATCCATAATGACATAATCGGTATCTTTGGCGACTCGCAGCGGCTCCTTATAAGCAGCAAGCCCTTCAATAAATGGCCACTTTTCGTCACGTGCTTCTAGCCAAGAAAGGCTTGATTCCTGTGGATCATAGTCTGCAAGCACCACTTTTTTAGCCATTTCAAAAGCAAAATAACTGGCCAGATTGGTTGCTATGGTACTTTTACCACAACCGCCTTTGGCATTTAACACCAGTATTGTTCTCATGCTGCTCCCTCATGCTTATCAAATAATGAGTCACTAGATTTATAGCTGTTTAATCCCGGCGATTAACTCCGCCACTGCTTTTTGCCCATCACCGTATAACATTTGTGTGTTATCGGCATAGAACAGATGGTTTTCGATGCCAGAGAAACCCGCACCTTTACCCCGTTTAATCACAATCACGTTTTGCGCTTTGTCTGCATCCAGAATCGGCATACCATAGATCGGGCTGTCCGGATTCGAGCGAGCAACCGGATTAACCACGTCATTTGCGCCGATAACTAAAGCCACATCCGCCGTCGGGAACTCGGGATTGATTTCATCCAGATCGAGAATATTGTCATAGTCGACACCCGCTTCAGCCAGCAATACATTCATGTGACCGGGCATTCTGCCAGCAACCGGATGGATGGCATATTTCACATTAATGCCACGCGCCTCAAGCAAGTCACCCATTTCTTTTAGCTTATGTTGAGCCTGTGCCACCGCCATACCATAACCAGGTATGATAATCACTTTTTGCCCGTAGGCCATCATAATGGCAGCATCATTTGCCTGTATTTCCTTCATGCTGCCTTCAATATCTTCTTCGCCAGCACCACCTGTGTCACTGCCAAAGCTGCTGAATAATATACTGAGCACTGGGCGGTTCATCGCCTTTGCCATTAACTGTGTTAACAACGTACCAGCAGCACCAACCACGGTGCCGGCTATAATCATGGCGGCATTGTTTAGCACAAAACCTTCAAAGGCAACGGCCAGCCCAGTTAAGGCATTAAATAACGAGATCACTACGGGCATATCAGCGCCACCAATCGGTAGTGTCACCATCGCACCTAAAACCAGTGCCAGCACAAAGAATATGGCGACATACCCAAGTGGCGCAGGGTCTCCTGTTACCAGCAAATAACCATATATACTCACCGCCACCAGTAAAGCCATATTGATTATCTGATGAAACGGCAGGCGTAGCGTTTTCTTCAAAATGCCTTGCAGTTTTGCAAAGGCAACGATAGAGCCTGAGAAAGCGACCGAGCCGATAATCGCGCCCAGTACTGCCAGCACCTGTATGGTTGCACTGTAAGTCACACTACCACTGGAAAGCTGTACCAGTATCACTGCGGAAATGGCTGCTGCTGCACCACCACCCATGCCGTTGTACAGAGCAATCATCTGTGGCATATCAGTCATAGCAACACGTTTTGCGGTGACATAAGCAACGCTAGAACCTAAAATAATGGCCACCAGCATCAACTGAAAATTAGTATTGCCCAAATCCAGCGTTATTTGCGGCGCACCAAATGTGGCCAGTGATGCCGCTACCATGGCAATGCCCGCCCAGACGATGCCGCGATGCGCGGTCACTGGTGAAGCCATCTGTTTTAAGCCAATAATGAATATGGCGGCAGTGATGAAATAAGTCGCATCAATAATAAAGTTCATTATTTCGCTCCTTCTGCTTTGGATTTAGGTTTGGTCTGAAACATATCCAACATACGAATGGTTGCAACATAACCACCAACGGCATTGCCCGATGCCATAACCACAGCAAAAAAGCCAATCGCCAGCTCAAGGGAGCCATCAGCCTTACCCATCACAATCATCGCGCCGACGAGAACTATGCCGTGAATAAAGTTGGAGCCAGACATTAATGGCGTATGTAAAATTACCGGCACACGACTAATAACTTCGTAACCGGTAAAAGCGGACAACATAAATATGTATAACGCGGGTAGACCTTCAATCATAACTTAAACCTTACTTAACTTATTTAGCTCGATACTGCTCATGCACGATTTCACCGCCACGTGTTAACACACAGCCTGCAATGA
>CAZMLD010000142.1:0-6025 GCA_964566975.1 uncultured Thiotrichaceae bacterium
ACTCACGTCCATCAACCAACTTTTTTTGCATGCACGTATGAGCAAAGACTGGGGCTTGGGTGAATTTAATGAACACGAATACAAGAGTTCAATCCATGCCATGAAAATGGCTGACGACCTCATTGAACGTATTTTATTTCTTGAAGCACTGCCAAACCTCCAGGATCTTGGCAAACTCCATATTGGTGAAGATGTCCCAGAGATTCTATCCTGCGACCTGAGCATGTTATTAGACATTCGCAGTAACATCCAGAACACCATGAAACAATGTGAAGATGCCAGAGATTATATATCTCGTGACATGCTAGAAGATATGCTGGAAAAAATTGAAGGACAAATTGACTGGGCAGAAACTCAGCAGTGGTTAATTGAAAACACGGGCATCAAAAATTATCTACAGTCACAGATGGGAGATTAATCATGAAAGGCAATACAAAAGTAATCAATCAGTTACAAACCCTTCTGAATGGCGAGTTAATGGCTCGCGATCAGTATTTTGCCCATTCACGCATGTATGAGGACTGGGGATTAAATAAGCTTTATGAACGCCTGAAGCACGAAATGGAAGAAGAAACCGAGCACGCTGATGTACTTGTTGAGCGTATTCTGTTTCTTGAAGGAACCCCTGATTTTTCAAGCCAGGATAAAGTAAACGTCGGTAAAACAGTACCTGACATGCTGCAAAATGACCTAACCGTTGAATATGCTGTTGTCGCTGCACTAAAAACGGCAATAAAAATTTGTGAGGAAGAGCAGGACTACGATTCACGGGCTATTTTAACTAAGCTCCTTGATGATACGGAAATGGATCATGCATACTGGCTAGAGAAGCAGTTAGGTCTGATTGAAAAAATAGGCTTACAAAACTACTTACAGTCACAGATGTAAGATTATTGCACTAACTAAACAGACGACAGGAAGTTATCTGTTGAAGGCGCACAGTAAGTACGTGCCTCATATAAACTGAGCGGTGTTTGCCTGCTGCAAGATGCAGCAGGCAGCCTTTTATTCGTTGAGCCATCGGCGAATAATTCGTAGGCTGATCCAGCCTATTCTCACTAGCCCCCTCCCCTGATATCAATTCACTTATTTGTTCTAACGCGATTTATAAGGATTACTGTCACTGCCCTTAAATTCAATTTTTATTGGTGTGCCGACGGATTTAAGTTCTTTTCTAAAAAAATTGGTCAGATAACGCTTATAGACAGCAGGCACTTTTTTGATCTGCTTACCATGAACAATAATTCTTGGCGGATTCATACCGCCCTGATGCGCGTAGCGTAATTTTATCCTGCGGCCATTGATGAGCGGTGGCTGATGAGACTGCACGGCTTTTTCCAGCAAACGAGTAAGGTCAGGTGTTGAGTATTTTTTGGTTGCTGAATCATAGGCCTGGTCAATAGCCGCATACAGCTTACCCACGCTAGAGCCATGTAAGGCTGAAATAAAAAACTTTTCTGCAAATCGCACAAAGGGTAGTTGTTTGTCTATGCCTTTATGGATTAACTGTTTTTGATAGTCGTCCATGCCATCCCATTTATTTATCGCTAAAACCAGTGCTCGCCCAGCTTCCAGCACATAGCCAATCAAATGTAAATCTTGATCTGCTATTTCGGTTCTGGCATCAATCATTATGATCACCACATTGGCACGCTCTATTGCCTGCATGGCTTTGATAACGCTGAATTTTTCTATGGCTTCATGCACTGAGCGTTTTCGACGAATGCCCGCCGTGTCGATAAACGTGTATTTTTTACCGTCACGGTCAAAGGGGATAAATATACTATCTCGCGTGGTGCCTGGCATATCGTACACAACGACGCGTTCTTCGCCTAAAAATCGATTAACCAATGTTGATTTTCCCACATTAGGGCGGCCAATGATGGCAACTTTTATTCTTTTGTCCGAAGTAGCGTGACTATCCTCAACATGGCTTTCAGCTTCCGATGCAGGTGCACCGTCATCTTCTGATGGATCAACGCCAGTTTCATGTGGCATAGTATCGGTTGCACTCTCGGCATTTTCATCGACTATGTTTTGGCTGATATGACCGCTTTCTAACACATACGAAAGCATTACCTGGATACCACGGTTTTGTGATGCCGCAATAGCTACTGGCTCGCCCAGCCCTAAGGAGAAAAACTCACTGGCAACGGTGCGTGTATCCAGTCCATCCGTTTTATTAACAATCAGTTTGACGTGTTTGCCCGTTCGCCTTAGCGAATCCGCAATGACTTCATCTGCTGGTGTAAGGCCATCTCTGGCATCCACCATAAAAAGAATAATATCGCTTTCATCAACCGCAAGACGTGTTTGCTTCTCCATGTGTGAGTCGAGTTCGTCGCTCTCACCACTTAAACCACCGGTATCAATAACAATAATATTGTTTGATTGGAATACAAATCGACCATACTGGCGATCACGCGTAAGACCAGGATAGTCGGCCACCAGCGCATCGCGTGATTTCGTTAAGACATTAAACAAAGTTGACTTACCCACGTTTGGGCGGCCAACCAGAGAAATTACAAGTTCAAAAGCATCGTTAACAGGCATTACTATTTACACCTCATCATCACGTTGATGCAAGGCAAGGACATAAATGATACCACCTCGGGTGAGCACAACAAGTCGATCTTCAGCTATTGCCATAGGCGGTACAATAATTCCGGTGGCAAGATACCAACCTAAGTTATCAAACTGACCCAATTGATAACGGGCAATAAAACGACCATCATATCGTGACAACAAATGCACATAACCCTCAAAATCGCCTACCGCAAGATAATCACCCATAATAGTGGGGCGAGTTAAGCGACGATGTTGCAACTTATCCTGTTTCCAGATGGTTGCCCCGTTTAACCTGTCCAATGCCCAGATATGCCCGTTTTCATCACTGCTGTATAAGACTTTTTCATCTAGCACCACACCGGTATAGGTTGAAAAATTTCGCGCCCACAAAAATTGACCACGTTCAACATCGATGGCTGCGACCCGCCCCTGGAAACTGGCAGCATACAATATTCTGCCATAAAGTTCGGCATCGCCATCAATATCAACCAGTCGTTGAATTTCAGAACGACCTTTGGGTACAGACAAAACGACATCCCAGATAATCTCGCCATCTTCAGGCGACAGCGCAATCAGGCGACCATCTGCTAATCCGGCAAAGATTCTGTTTCGTGCAATGACCGGCTCACTGGTACCACGCAAGGTTAAGTCTGGAATAGCACGCTGAAACTGCCAGCGGATTTTACCGCTGTCTAAATCCAGACTGAGAATTTTGCCATCAACGGTTCGTACCACAACGGTATTTTGATGAATCATCGGCCTTGCCAGTACTTCAGTGGGAACCCGAGTGCGCCAACGTTCAACACGATTTTTTGCATCAACCGCAATCACATACGCATCACGTGTCGCCAGTAACCAGACTTCTTCGTTGCCGCCGATACCCGCACTAATTATTGAATTAAGTTCAATATCCTTTTCAAAATCACCGGTTTTAAGGCTAATAATATTGAGCACACCATTTCGACTCGCTGTTACAGCAAGATCTTTTAATATTAATGGCTGCAAAAAAACATATTGTTCTTCAACACCCGCACCTGTTGACTTATGCCAGCTGACATTCAGATAATACTGGCTATCAAACGGCACAAGCTCGGCAGGCTGCTCAAGGTTGTCGTTACCTGCACAGGCACTAATAAACATGGCCAAGGCTAACAACGTGAAAGAACGATAAATAATGGAAGGTATATGCACAGGTATTTTTACGTCGTGTGTAGTAGGTTTTAGTGTCATTGTGGTGAGTGATTAAACATTCACTCAGTCATTATTTAAACCGAGTAAGACTAACTACGCGCCTAAATTCTGTCTTTTTAATTTCAGCCATTTGCTGGCTTCCACACCCTGTAATGAAATCGCTTTGTCATATGCGATACGCGCTTGCACAAAATCACCTTTGGCATGATGCAGATCCCCTTTTAATTCCTGCGCCTGTGCAGCAAAGGCGGTTTCACTTGCGTTATCTAAAAGTGCCTGAGCTTCACTGAATTTTTCCTGCTCAATATAAAGTCGCGCCAGCCTTAAGCTCGCAATTTGTTTGATCTGGTCATCACTAGCATGTCGCACCGCCAGTTCAAGTTGTGCAATGGCGGCATCAACATTGCCTTTTTCATACTCGTATTTAGCCAGTAGCAATGAAGACAGCGCGGCATAAGGCGTTTTTGAAAATTCATTAATTAGCTGGTTATTAATATCAAAAACGCTATCATCCAGACTTTGTTGTGTCATCCGCTGCTGAGACACCTGCTGTACTACCTCCATATATAAATCACTGGCCAGTACTGCGTTCACATGGCTTTGCTCGACATAATAACGCCAGCCAAATATTCCAGATAAACCCACAGCCAGACCGATAACTAAGGAAGTGCCGTTTTCTTTAAACCATCTTTTTAAGGCATCAATCTGCTGTTCTTCTGTTTCGTATTCGTTCATTGTTATTCTCAACTTTTACATTAAATGTTAGCCAGTGATCTGCATGGTATTAATCGTTGCATAAGCACTCACTGCGAATACTTATGCAACGCTTTATATGAACACGACGATCAAACTACGTTGCACCGTTGCCGATTTTTATATACCACGCAAAAACGTTGTTAGCTCAGTAAAACTGACCGTGGTTTGCTGTTTTTTCTCTCGTAAATATTTCACTGTCCACCGCTCATTCTTTAATTCATCTTCTGCCAGAATTAACGCAAGTTTCGCATGACTTTTATCTGCTTTTTTCATCTGGCTTTTAATTGAACCGCCACCACAGTGCGTAATCATTTTTAGCTCGGGATGTTGCTGCCTTATTTGTTCGGCTAATTGCAGGCCTTTCATTTCACAGGCTTCGCCCAGCAATAACAGATAAATATCAATACTTTGGCTCTGTTGCCCCTGCTGCGCCTCCAGCAAAGACAGGATGCGCTCTACCCCTAGTGCAAACCCTGCTGCTGGGGTGGCTTTGCCGCCTAGCTGCTCAACCAGACCATCATATCGCCCGCCTGCACAAATCGTTCCCTGAGCACCAAGCTCATCAGTGATCCATTCGAACACTGTTTTACAATAGTAATCCAGACCTCGAACCAGTCGCGGGTTTATGCTGTATGGCACACCAGCCATATCAAGGCTGGCTTTCAGTTTATCAAATTGCTGACGAGATTCATCATCAAGATGGTCAATAAGTGCCGGGGCATTATCCAGCATCGACTTCATCGCTGGATTTTTACTGTCCAGAATACGCAATGGATTAGTTTGCAGTCGCCGTAAACTGTCTTCATCCAGTAGATGCTGATGTTGACTTAAGTATTCAACCAGTACCTGCTTATATCGACTTCTGGTCTGATTGGAGCCTAACGTGTTCAGTTCCAGCCGCACCCCTTTTAAGCCTAGTTGCTTCCATAATCGGGCACAGATTAATATCAGTTCGGCTTCTATATCAGGCGTTGCAATGCCAAACGTTTCGACACCAAATTGATGAAACTGGCGATAACGCCCTTTTTGTGGACGCTCATGGCGAAACATAGGCCCATTGTACCAGAGGCGCTGAATTTGATTGTACAATAAACCATGCTGTATACCGGCACGCACACAACTGGCGGTTCCTTCTGGCCGTAAACTTAATTTATCCCCGTTTCGATCTTCAAAGGTATACATTTCTTTTTCAACGATATCGGTAACTTCTCCGATAGAACGACAAAAAAGCTCACTTGACTCAACCAGAGGCATACGTATTTCTTTGTAGCCGTAACTTGCCATCAATTGACGAATTACTGCTTCAAAAGTCTGCCAGCGGTGGCTATCATCAGGTAATACGTCATGCATACCACGAATGGATTTAAGAAATTTAGACATTGTGTTACTGCTGTTAAAAGTCGAATGAAGGACAAAGCGGCTATATCGCTGCCAGGTCAAGTCAGGTGTAATCTCTTTCTAATGAAAAATGATGCCTTGCTGTTTAGTGGAAACGGTAAATCTGGCGGTA
>CAZMLD010000143.1:0-5993 GCA_964566975.1 uncultured Thiotrichaceae bacterium
CGCAGTCAATATTGGTCTAGTCAATGAAATGAAAATTGTAGCCGATAAAATGGGTATTGATATTTATGAAGTTATTGATGCTGCGGCGACCAAACCTTTTGGTTTTGTGCCTTATTACCCAGGGCCAGGTCTGGGCGGACACTGCATCCCCATTGATCCGTTTTATTTAACCTGGAAAGCACGTGAATACGGTATAAATACCCGATTCATTGAACTGGCTGGTGAAGTCAACAGTTCAATGCCAGAGTACGTGTTAAGCAAAATTGTTTCAGCATTAAATGGACAGAAAAAAGCCATGAATGGCAGCCGCATTCTTATGCTAGGCATAGCCTATAAAAAGAATATAGATGACATGCGTGAATCGCCGTCGGTAGAAATCATGCAGCTAATTCAGGACTGCGGTGCAGAAGTACACTACTCAGATCCTTATGTGCCGATGTTTCCAAAAATGCGTCGTTATGATTTCACCATGGACAGCGTTATGGTTACCAGCGAAAATATCAAAAACTATGACTGTGTCATAGTTGGCACCGATCATGTGGATTTTGATTATAAGATGATTCAGCAGAATGCGAAACTAATCGTTGATACTCGTGGTATGTACCGTGGCAAATATGAGAATGTAGTGAATGCTTAAGATAAAGCAGAGCTAAACTAGAAAAAATTAATAAATATCAGGAGTAACTATGAATGTTGTTATGATTGGCTCAGGCTATGTAGGCCTTGTATCCGGTGCGTGTTTTGCTGAGTTTGGCGCAAATGTGATATGTATTGACAAAGATGAAGATAAAATAAACGCATTGCTAAATGGTGAAATACCTATTTATGAGCCAGGGCTGGATAGTTTTGTTGCTAAAAATATAAAAGCAGGTCATTTGCGGTTCTCCACTGAATTAAAAGAAAACGTTGCTGATGCAGACCTGGTGTTTATCGCTGTAGGTACGCCAACCAGACGCGGAGATGGCCATGCTGATTTGCAGTATGTTTATGCAGCAGCAGAAGAACTCGCTGCCTATTTAAAAGGTTATACCGTGATTGTCGATAAGTCGACCGTGCCTGTGGGTACAGCCAGACAGGTGCATCGCATTATCAGTACTGCAAACCCAGAGGCTGACTTTGACGTGGCTTCAAACCCTGAGTTTTTAAGAGAAGGCTCGGCGCTTGATGATTTTATGCGTCCAGACAGAGTGGTGTTAGGCGTAGAATCAGAACGTGCTGAAGCCTTGCTACGTGAACTATACCGCCCCCTTAATTTAATTGAAACCCCCATACATGTTACGAACCTTGAGAGTGCTGAACTGATTAAATATGCCGCAAATGCTTTCCTTGCGACAAAAATCAGCTTTATCAATGAAATGTCACAATTGTGTGAAAAAGTCGGTGCCGATGTTCATTCAATCGCAAAAGGCATGGGGCTGGACGGGCGCATAGGTAAAAAATTCTTACACGCAGGTCCAGGTTATGGTGGCTCATGCTTCCCCAAAGATACGCTTGCGCTCATACGTATAGCGCAGGAACATGGGGCATCCTGCCGTATCGTAGAAGCAGTCGTTGAAGTTAACGCATCTCAGAAAGCCAGGATGGTTTCAAAAATACGAGCCGCATTAGGCGGCGCAGAAGTAGGAAAAACCATTGCAGTGCTTGGTCTTACCTTCAAACCAGAAACTGACGATATGCGTGATTCTCCGTCACTTGCCATACTGCCAACACTATCTGACAAAGGGGCAATTATACGTGCGCACGACCCAGAAGGGATGAAAGAGGCAAAAGGTTTGCTGCCCGCGAATATCCAGTACTGTGACTCACTGTACGATACTTTTGAAAATGCCGATGCGGTGGTATTGATGACTGAATGGAATCAATATCGAGGGCTTAATCTTGAGAAAGTCAAAAGTATGATGGCAGGTAATGTATTTGTTGACCTGCGTAACGTGTATGAGAAAGACACCATGACGGAAAAAGGTTTTGACTATTATTGTGTGGGACGTTAAAAGTCCCCAGTAACACGCTACTTAACTGTAAAGCTTAGCATGTGTTTTTCTGCGTGGCAGCAAGCTCCTAGCATCATGCCAACGAAAACTGGATAAATAATTTATTATGAAAATACTCGTAACAGGTGTGGCCGGTTTTATCGGCATGAACGTAGCTAAAGCACTACTTGAAAGAGGTGAGGAAGTTGTTGGCATTGATAATCTTAATGATTATTATGACGTACAATTAAAGCACGATCGCTTAAAATTAATAGAAAGTTATTCTGCTTTTACTTTCATTAAAATGGATATTGCTGATCGTGATGCCATGAAAGCGCTGTTTGAACAGCAAAAATTTCAGCGTGTTTTTAACTCTGCCGCACAGGCCGGTGTACGTTATTCACTGGAAAATCCGCATGCTTATGTTGACAGTAATCTGGTTGGTTTTACCAATGTATTAGAAGGTTGCCGTCAGACAAAGGTTGAACATTTGGTTTATGCCAGCAGCTCAAGCGTATATGGCGCCAATACCAACATGCCATTTAGTGTGCATGACAATGTTGATCACCAGGTAAGTCTGTATGCTGCCACAAAAAAGTCAAATGAACTAATGGCACATACCTATAGCCATTTATATAACATTCCGACAACTGGGCTACGTTTTTTTACGGTATACGGCCCATGGGGCAGACCAGATATGTCACCTTCGTTGTTCACCGGAGCCATTCTTCGAAATGAACCCATCAAGGTGTTCAACGAAGGCAAAATGAAACGTGACTTTACCTATATTGATGATATCGTTGAAGGCGTAGTACGTGTTATCGATAAAATAGCAGAGCCAAATCCTGATTATGATACGAATGCATCAGACCCGGCAACTTCCTATGCACCGTACCGGGTCTATAACATCGGCAATAATAACGTGATACAGCTCATGGACTTTATTGAAACCATAGAAAATGCTGTCGGCAAAAAAGCTGAAAAAATCATGATGGGAATGCAGGATGGAGACGTGGTCGCCACCTATGCAAATATTGATGCCCTGGTGGATGCCGTGGGCTTTAAACCAGCGACACCGTTAAAAGACGGTATGCAAAAATTTGTCAGCTGGTATAAGGAGTATCATGGCTATACATAACAGCCATGAGCTTTAACGCCTAAGCTATAGCTGAACGCGTGTCTTTAGCTTATAGTCAGCAGCAGAGCAGAAACTAAAGTTGCTCCTGAATTATTTTTTCACATTCATTAATATAAGCTCTTTGACCAAATAAAAACTGCCAGCGTGAGCCGCCACACTGACGCCATAATACAGCCGAACGAATACCCGCAAGTAATAATGACCTGACCCTGCTGGCATTCGTTTCATTACTTAAGTGCGGTTGTTCGCCGCTGACAATAATCTTAGGGCCTAAGGTGCTAATGGTTTCTTTGTACAGCAAACCGACTTTAGCAAAGGTGTTTTCATGGCTAAGAGGGAAAAAGTCAAATCCATCTTCAATTTTTATTAAACGACTGTTCATTTCATCAAGCATGTGAGTGTCTTTAGACAGCTTGCGCTCTAACATGAGTAGCGAGATAACATATTTTGTTACTTCAAGATCACGGTTATCTTTATCAAGCAGATGCTGATGCAGCACTTTTACACCATGACCTATGCTGGCAACACTGCCATATACCTGCTCGACCGTGCCAGCATCAAAACGAAACAAGGTTTCAATGCTCGCTTCAACTTGTGCGCTGTTGGCATTGCCTGTGTTGGCGATTTGTTTGACTAAAGACGCGGTCTGAAAAATACCCGCCAGTGCAAGAGTTTGTTCAAATTTACTGTGTATCATAATATTTTTTAAAGTTATTGATTATTCTATCCTGTGATTCGTCAATGACGCATCCATGTGCCATTATTCGTTATTCATTTTTTCTATCACACCACCACCAAGGCAGGTCTCTTCCTGATAGAACACGATAGACTGCCCTGGCGTGATTGCGCGTTGTGATTCCTCAAACCTAACATGGTAACTTTTGCTATCAATTTTTGTTAATGTGCAAGGCTGGTCACTCTGACGATAACGAATTTTTGCTGTCAGTCTATTGCTAACCGGTTGTTTTTCTGCAATCCAGTTAATCTGGCTGGTGACCAGTGTGTTATGAAACATGGCAGGGTGGTTGTGTCCCTGGGCGACCAGTAGCGTGTTGCTGTGCATGTCTTTTTTTACAACATACCAGGGTTCTTCGTCGCTTTCTTTCACGCCGCCAATACCCAGCCCTTTTCGTTGCCCTAATGTGTAATACATTAAACCGTTATGGGTGCCGATAGCGCTACCATCAATGTGACGTATTTCGCCTGGTTTTGCAGGCAGGTATTTTTCCAGAAAAGTCGAAAATCGTCGTTCGCCAATAAAACAGATACCGGTACTGTCTTTTTTATCATGGGTGATTAAATTATTTTTTTTCGCCAGCTCTCGTATAAAGGGTTTATCAAATTCACCAACAGGGAAAATAGCGTGTGATAATTGGTACTGATTTAAAGCATGTAAAAAATAACTTTGATCTTTGTTACTGTCCACGCCACGTAATAACTGTGCTTTATTGGCTGATGCATGTGCGCCAGAAAAACGCGTGCGAGCATAATGTCCAGTCGCAATTTTTTCAGCACCAAGTGTTTTTGCGTGTTCCAGGAAGGCGCGAAATTTAATCTCTTTATTGCATAAAATATCTGGATTGGGTGTGCGCCCAGCACGATATTCATCAATAAAATGTTGAAAAACCCGATCCCAGTATTCACTGGAAAAATTAATGCGGTGTAATTTTATGTTGAGCGTCTGGCAAATTTCACTGGCATCTTTCAAGTCAACGGCAGCAGCACAATGTTGTTCATTATCATCCTCTTCCCAGTTTTTCATGAACAGACCTTCAACCTCAAAGCCTTGCTCAATAAGCAATAATGCGGCGACCGATGAGTCGACACCGCCAGACATACCAATAATGATTTTTTGCTTGGCCATTAGTTGAGGTAAGTGAGCAAGTCAAGTGGTGAGCGTTTGCCAGAAAGGTAGTCATCAATAGATTTCAACACTAAAGGGCTGCGTAGTTTATGCTGCTGCAAAAGCTGGTCGCGACTTTTCCATGTTGCGGCCAGTATGCCTTCATCAAGTGCCTGTGATGCATCGTGATTTTTACATTTACCACAAAAGGCAATACGTAAAAAACTTTTTCCATTTTCAGGGTGTTTCCACAAATAAATGCCGCAGATTGCTTCAGGTATAAATTGCCATGCGGTTTCCTCATATGTTTCGCGAATGACCGCAGTAATCAGACTTTCATCAGGTTCGAGGTGGCCAGCTGGCTGGTTGAGTACCCGCTCACCGTCTATTAGTTCCTCAACCATTAAAAACTTATTGTCACGCTCAATGATGGCCGCAACCGTGGTGTGTGGTTTCCATGTCATTGTGGTTATTTTTTTAGATGACTGCCAGTGGAGCGCTGTCGTAATACCGCATAACGCCAGATGCCATTTATAGTAAAGTAACCAAGCAGGCTACTCGACACTGCCAGAGTAAAACAGCCAATTAAAAAAGGTTTCCAGATTGCTGCTAACTCGTATTGCAACCAGTTAAAACTGGGTTCAAAATTAAACTCGGTCGCTGGTTCGCCAATAATCCAAGTGCCAACTTTGTAAGCAAAATAAAACATGGGTGTAATGGTGACTGGGTTGCTTATCCAGACTAAGGCAATGGATAGGGGCAGGTTAGTGCCAATCCAGATTGCAGCAGCAGTAGCAAACACCATTTGAAAGGGGACAGGCATCCAGACAAAAAACAAACCGACAGCAAAGGCACCGGCAACAGAGCGGCGATTTAAATGCCACAAATCAGGCTTGTGTAACCAGTCGCCAAAAATCTGTAGTATTTTGTGCTCTTTAATCGTCTTATGATGCGGAAGTAACCGTTGGAAAAACTTGCGTGGCATGATTGTCAGATATTATGAGCTAAAATACAGGGGTAAATAGCGATAAAAACGTAGTGA
>CAZMLD010000144.1:0-5985 GCA_964566975.1 uncultured Thiotrichaceae bacterium
ATAGGGCGATATATGTCGGTATATTGATGCTTATGTCTGTTTTATTGAAAAAATATCAAATATTTGTCTTTGTTTGCCAGCGCAGGCCAATATTATTGTCTGTGGGTTTAGTGAGTGCACCTGTTTTTCCGGAGTGAAACATGACCTTTGCAAAAGGGTTTAATTTGAAAAAGAAGCTGGCAAATAGCCGTGTTTTGTGGGGTGGCATGCTGTTTTTATTGTCAGCATTTATTATTTTACTTTTTATTATTGGGCCGTCACAGGATGGTGCTATAACAGAAGGCCTAAAAGCTTACAAAATTTTGTGGTGGACGAGCGGGCTGTTCATTGTTTGTTTGTTAGTTGCTATTTTTCTTTTTCAGCATCATTTAAGCCGCGAACATGCAGTGCGCGAAAAGAATCTTGATATGACGCTGCGATCTATTGGCGAAGCGGTTATTGCCACCGATATTCACGGTTGTATTACCAGCATGAATCCACAGGCAGAACGCCTGACTGGGTGGTTTTTTAAGCAGGCTAAAGGCAACAAATTGTCAGAAGTGTTTAATGTGGTGAATGCGCATAGTGGTATGCCGGTTGACGATCTGATAGCACGGGTGCGGCGCGAGAAAGGCATTGTTGTGCTGGCAGAAGATTCAATGCTGATTGCCGCCAATGGCAGGCGTTATCAGATTGTTGAAAATGGTGCGCCAATCGTTGATGATGCTAACAAGATTATTGGTGTTGTGCTTGTGTTCAGGGACATTAGCCGAGAGTTTGAACTTAAAAATGTCTTAAATAAAAAAGAAAAGTTAATTGAAAAACACAATGTGATTTTGCGTAAAGCCCAGCGTATGGCAAAACTGGGTTACTGGGAACTTGACCTGATAAACAACTCGCTTGAGTGGTCGGATGAAATATTTCAGATATTTGGCTTAGATCCCGCTGTGTCTGAGCCTTGTTACGAATCCTTTCTCGATGCCGTTCATCCTGATGACAGAGAACGGGTCGATACTGCCTACAATGAGTCATTAAAGCATAAAACACCCTATAATATTATCCATCGCATAGTGACCAACGAAGGCATCAAGATTGTTCACGAATTATGTGATACCAGCTATGGTGATGATGGTAAAGCACTACGATCACTGGGTCTGGTGCAGGATATTACCGAACGTGCCAGTCATTTAGACGAATTGCGTTTGTCGGCAACCATATTCAGAACACATGCAGGTATTGTTGTTACTGAAAAAGATGGCACGATTGTTAGAGTTAATCTGGCTTATGAGGAAATGACGGGTTATTCAACAGCAGAGATGATTGGCAGTAATCCCCGTATTTTTCAATCCGATAAACAAGATAAAGCATTTTATAAAAAGCTGTGGCGCGAGGTGCTTACAAAGGGGTTCTGGCAAGGTGAATTATGGAACAAACGTAAAGATGGAACACTTTATGTGGAATGGTTGACTATTACCGCGGTGAGAGATCATATTGGAGAGGTAACGCATTATGTGGGGACTTCACAGGATATCGCCAGGCGCGAGGTGGCAGAGGCGGAGTATCTGTCTACTGTGGTGAATTAACTGATGTGTTATGTTATATAGCCCCATTCTTTAAATAGTTCCTGGTAATCGTTGTCTTCTTTAAAGACTAAATAGAATAAATATTCAGGGGCTATGTCCAGCTCATCAGACCAGATAACAGTGCTATGATCTACTTTGAAGTTACTGAAATCAGATTGTTTTCTCAACTTGGAGAATATAGGCCGTTTGTCACTGAATATAGTTTTTTCCATGTTTGCTGTACCTTCTTTTCCATTATTGAATGACAGATGGATATTATAACCATCAACATATTTTGCTTCATTGATACTTAACATAATAATTTACCTCTTTTATACCAATGGTTTAATTTTGTTGTATTTCCCTTCATCTTGGATGCTGTTCCAGTTTTTTAGTAATTCTTCTTGATGTTCTTGCGCCCACTCAATAACCAGACTCATAACTTTTGATGGCAACTTCCCTTCAATTAATCCCAGGTTTTTGATAGAAATTGATGCTTTGAATTCGTTGTACTCCGCATGAAAATGAGGCGGGTTATGCTCATTTTTAAGAAGCATTATTCATCAATCTTAGCCTGTGAATAACCAACCAGCGCAAGTCCAATTTGCTGTAGACGTTGCTGATCGCCGCCGGTCAGGCTTTCCAGCATGTTAAGCCATATTTCCTGTTCTTTGCTGATGCTTATGGTGTTTTCCCCGTTGATTTTGTTGCTATCTGTTACCTTCCATACATCTGCCGCAGCAGTCAGACCTGTCGTTTCTGGTATCAGTTTCAGATTGGTCAGAATATAAGTGATGTCGTAACCCAGTTGCGCCAACAGGGCGAGCTTGTCGGCCGGTATCGGGATGTTTTTTTCCCAGCGACCGATGGTTTTGATGCTGACTTCGCAGTAGATCGCAACCTTGTTCTGGTTTAAATTCAAACGTTTGCGTTCTTCGCCGAGTTTCAGGCATACATTTATGTCTTTAATTTTCATAGTATTTTAGGCCTGTTGTAGATGCCTCCCTCTCTCTTTACAGCAATACAATGGTTATAGATTAATTAATGCCATTAGCTGGTAGCACTGCTCCATCCTAGCAACTTTATAGATCTGATAATAATACAAAACGAGTTTAATATCGACTCAGAACGGGGAGCGTGCACACGTTTTCCACAGTTTAAATGCATCAGACCTAAATTTAGACTTGAATATTTCCACAGTTATACCTTCTGTTGCCACGGCATTCCCGGCGAGTGGCGCACAATAATGGACAATTATGTCTTTTTTATTCTTTTTTCCTATAGATTTGAGACATTACTGTCGATACTCAGTTTGTATTTAAAATTTGTAAATTATATTTAAGTTGATTTAAATCAAATAAATCTGAAATAAATGTTAATTATGTGTAATTAAACTGAGGGGAAAAAATGGATAGCAAAACAGTAGACAATACAGAAAACTCAGGCGCAGAAAACCTGGGTACATCAAATCCGAGCAGCACAGCTAAAGTAACATTGATGCAGCGTTTGAATTTACTTAACAATGCCAAACTTAGCCATAAACTGGGTATTGTTGTTCTCGCTCTGGTTATACCCATTGTGGGTTTAATGGCTTTGCTGTTCAACGAATTAAACAGCACGGTAACTGACGACAGGCTGAAAATCTATGGTGTTGAATACATAAAACCATTGCAGCGTTTAGCGGTAAATGTTGCACAGCACCGTGGCATGACCAACGCGCTGTTAAATGGTGATGAATCCTTTCGCTCAAAGCTGTCATCAAAACGCCAGCAGATTAGCGAAACTATTGGGGTTGTTGAAACCACCCATGCACGTCTGGGCGAAATGCTGGATATGGATCAGCAATGGCAGACCTTTAAGTCCGACTGGGCGCAACTTGGCCTTGCAGCAGAAAACATGGAAGTACGGCAAAGTTTTGCCTCGCATAGTGCGCTGATAAACAATATCAATGACAAGGTTTTCCATGTGGCTAATTCCAGCAAACTCATCCTTGATACACAACTGGACAGTTATTACCTGATGGATGTGATCGTAGCGCGTATCCTGCCTTTGTTAGATGCTCTGGGCATTTTACGTGGCAAAGGTTCAGGCATGCTGGCAGAGGGCAACATTAAAGCAAAGCAAATATCCGATATCAAAATCAGAGAAGCCCTGCTAAAAAATAAAATCAGCACTATCGGACAGAATATTGACATAGCGATAAAGTATAATCCGGTATTGTCTTCATTGTTATCGGCTAGATTGAGTGAGTTTACCGCATCATCTCAGCTATTTCTGGATGCTGTAGACGAAGGTCTGATTTATGCTGATGACATGGATGACATGGAGCCCGCTGAACTTTTTAACGCAGGCAGCGAAGCGATCAATAAAGCAATACTTTTGTTTGATGCTTTGGTAACAGAACTGGAGGTTTTGTTAAATAATCGTATTGAAGATAATCGCTCAATAATCTTTACCCAAACGGCTTTGTCACTGCTGGTAGTGTTAATAACCCTGTTTATGGCGGTGGTTATTGTTATGAATATTGTTACGCCAATTAATACCATCATTGACCTGTTTAAAAAAATCGGTTCCGGTAAATTCGACAATAAAATTGATGTTCATAGCAAAGACGAATTAGGCATACTGATGGGGGAATTAAAAAACCTGCAAACTCGTCTCGATAAAGACATGAGTGAAGCACGAAACCAGGCGATTGAATCCGGTCGTATTAAAACTGCGCTGGATGTCACCTCCACTAATGTGATGATGGCAGACACTAATAACGACATAATCTATATGAATAAAGCCGTGCAAAAAATGTTTTGTGAAGCCGAACATGAATTAAAAGAAGTGCTGCCAGACTTTAATGCCAGTTTATTATTGGGCAGTAATATCGATCAATTTCACAAAAATCCAGCGCATCAACAAGGCTTATTGGCAAATCTCAGCGATACCTATAGCAGCATATTGCCGGTAGGCAGCCTGACCATGAAAATTACCGCAACCCCCGTTTTTTCAGAAGGCGGAGAGCGTCTTGGCACCGTGGTGGAATGGGACAACCTGACCGCTGAAGTAGAAGTAGAGAATGAAGTTGCCAGTATTGTCGATGCAGCGGCTTTAGGTGACTTCAGGCAACGTATTAACAAAGAAGGCAAAGACGGTTTTTATCTGAAACTGGCAGAAGGCATAAATCAGGTACTGGAGAGCACCAGCACCAGCATCGATGATGTGGTCAGAGTGTTACGTTCACTGGCAAAAGGCGACCTGACTCAGGAAATAGAAGCAGAATACAACGGCGTATTTGCCCATCTCAAAGACGATGTGAACACCACGATAAAACGTTTAACCACGGTGATTGGCAGCATCAATAATACGACAAATAGTAGTGCTAATACTGCGACACAGGTTAACAGTGCGGCCAGCCTGCTGGGGCAAGGTTCATCACAGCAGGCGGCTTCACTGGAAGAAATTTCTTCTGCTATGGAACAGATGTCGGCCAATGTTCGCCAGAGTGCCGACAATGCCAGTCAGACTGAGAAGATTGCACAACAAGCCGCGACCGATGCTGAGGAAAGCGGCCAGACAGTCATCCAGGCTGTCAGCGCAATGAAAGCCATTGCCGATAAAGTTTCAATTATTGAAGAGATTACATGGCAGACCAATCTGCTGGCACTTAATGCAGCCATCGAAGCGGCTCGCGCGGGTGAACAGGGCAAAGGTTTTGCGGTGGTCGCAGCCGAAGTGCGTAAGCTGGCTGAGCGCAGTCAGGTGGCAGCCAGTGAAATTGGTGAGCTCTCTAGCAGTACCGTGAACCTTGCTGAACAGGCCGGTGAAAAGCTGCTTAAACTGGTACCGGATATACAGAAAACAGCCGAGCTAGTTCAGGAGATTAGTGTGGCATCAAGAGAGCAAGATGTCGGTGCAAATGAAATTAATACCGCATTACAACAGCTTGATCAGGTGGTGCAACGCTCTGCTTCTTCAGCAGAAGAATTATCTAGCACCGCAGAAGAATTATCTGCTCAGGTAGAGGAACAGCGTCAGGCGATGAACTTTTTTACCCTGGTGACAGAAACGAATGATCTGGATGCAGGATCAGGCGCAACCAGGAAACGAGAACACCGCAGTTCGAAGACCACAGCTACAAGTTTGCGAAGTATGCCAAAGCAGGCAGAGAATAATGTTACGGCTGAACCACGGGACAAGGGTTTTACGTATGACTTGGGTCAGGCTGAGGCTGGGGCTAGTTTTGTTAAGTACTAAGATGCCTTTGATGCAGCGGATGCATGCCATGTTATAGAGGGCGCTCGACTCAGATGGCTTTAACCTAGAGAAATCAGTTGGATCGCGAAAGTCCACGCAAGCTATTGATGCACCTGGCAAAGCAGAAAAAGCGCTCATCACCAGTAAGGTAACGGTGTCCGTAAGCACCTCACAAATACTGTTCCAATATAGGTTTGAG
>CAZMLD010000145.1:0-5982 GCA_964566975.1 uncultured Thiotrichaceae bacterium
CCCGTATTACGCATGCCCGCAGCGATGGCATTAATGCTGCGTAACAGGGGGTTTAACCATTTCTCACGCTCTGCCTTATCGAGTGATTCATCGCGGTAGCGTTTCAGTAGTTTGATCTGTATGTAGTTTAGTGGATCAAGATACGGATCACGGCGCATTAATGACAGTGCTAATGGCGGAATGTCATCCAGCAGGTGCGCCATGTTTGCCACCTTTAAGGTTATTGCTTGGGTGAGGTCGTGCTCATTTTTTATCATCTCATAAATGCGTTGTCCGGTATCTTTGGACAGGCACAATGCTGAATACTCTTTTGCGGTTCGCATGTCTGCTTTATACAGCGCCATTTCAGTGTTGCTGAGCAGTGCCTTGAAATAAGGCCAGTTCTGATACATGTCGCGTAATTTTTCCAGACGAGGGTTGCCATCAGTGTTGTCATCGCCTATCCATTGTTGCAGAGCAGAGCCGATGCCATACCAGGCAGGCAGAGTCTGTCTTGCCTGTGCCCAGCCAAATACCCAGCCAATCGCACGCACCGATGATTTTGAGCGATCGCCTGTTTTACGGTGTGATGGGCGCGAGCCAATATTCATTAAGGCAATTTCGCTAACCGGGGTGGCTTCATAAAAATAGTCGAGGAAGCCTTCAGAGTGATCCGTTAACTGCCGATAGCTTTTTTCACCATAAACCATAATTTCACGCATGATGGCCATATTTTCTTCGGTCGCAGTAGATTCGGCTGGCATCAACTGATAGCGACTCGCCTGCATTAAACCGGTGACACCTAGGGTTAGCTCATAAACGGCGGTCTCAGAGTTGCTGTATTTGTTGGATAATACTTCACCCTGTTCGGTAAATTTTATCTGACCGTGTACTGTGCCTTCGGGTTGTGACAGGATAGACTCATGAGTGGGGCCGCCGCCTCGACCGATAGTGCCACCACGACCGTGGAATAAACGGCAGTCTATCTGATGTGAATCGGCAAGTCGGATGACTTTCTGCTGGGCTTCAAATAGCTGCCAGCTTGAGGCAAGTATGCCGCCGTCTTTACAGGAGTCAGAATAACCCAGCATCACTTCCTGCATGTTGCCAGAAGCCTGTAGCAGGGTCTTATAGGTTTCATCATCAAATAATCGTGCCAGTACTGGTTCGATATTATTCAGGTCTTCAATGGTTTCAAACAGCGGTGAAATACGGATTTTACAGAACCACTGTGCCTGTTGCCCGTCACCATGATGCTTGCCAACCAGACCAACCAGGGTGGCAAGCATTAACACTTCCAGTATATGACTGGCTTCATGTGTCATGGAAATAACGTATTCACCAAAGGCGCGCGGGCTGATTTCATCATGCATTTTTTCGATAACTTTGAAGACTTCAAGGGTCTCCTGGTTGCTATCGTTGAGTGATGAAGTATCAAAGTGAATATCTTGGCACTGATTATGAATAAGCTCAGAGAGGAGAGTAATGCGGCCACTTTCATCCAATGCGTGGTAGTCCTGTTTATTGCTTAATTTTAGTATTTCAGCGACGGCCTCTGTGTGACGAGTGGATTCTTGGCGGATATCCAGATGCATCAGGTAAAAACCAAAAGATTCAACCAGACGGATCAGGTCGGTTAGTGCAAGGTCGGCAATTTTCTGGTCGCCATGGCTAATAAGTGAATCACGTATCAGAATTAAATCTTGCAGCAGTTCGTCTTCGCTAGTGTACGCATGCCCATATTGACTGATATCAGCGCCGGAGTCGGTTATCAATGCGCGGGTTTTAGCCAAATTCTGTTTTATGCGATAACGCATGAACGCCAGTTTTCTTTGGTACGGAGAATGAATATATGCCAGCGGGTTGGTGGCAAAAACATAGAATCGTAAGTTTTCATCAAAACTCAGGCTTTCACTGAACTCTTGGCTGGGTGCGCACAACTGGTCAGAATGGGTTAGATGTTGAAACGCATCATCCAGGCGTTTGATGTACTCCTGTAACGAGGCTCTTGATTGCAGGCGCAAGGCGAGTTCGGTGATCTGTGGCGTGACATTGGGGTTGCCGTCGCGGTCACCGCCAATCCAGGAGCCAAATTTTAGAAAACTGGGCACGGTAATAGTCGCGTTCGGGTACTGTTCGCGTATTTTTTCTTCCAGGTTGCGATAGACCACTGGCACGGCATCAAATAAACTTTCTTTAAAATAGTAGATGCCATTTTTTATTTCATCGCGTACCTGTGGGCGTGTTTCTCTTACCTCATTGGTGCGCCATAAAATATGAATTTGTGTTTCTAGTTCATCAATGATCTTTTGCCGTTGCTTTTTACCCATACGAGTATCATTGAGTTTCTCATTGGTCAAAAAGATGCGGCGCAGGGCAGACAGGATGCTGCGACGCTTGGCTTCAGTTGGGTGTGCGGTGATCACTGGTATATAAGCTAATCGGTCAAGCAATGTTTGCAGGCGCTCGGCTGACATGCCGATGTCGATAAAGGCGCGAATTGCACAGTCGAAAGAGCCTATCCAAAGCTCGCCGCCTTTGCGTAGTTTTCGACGGCGCAGCTGTAATTGAGAGGCTTCTTCAGCGACATTAACCAGACTGAAATAGGTGCTGAACGCTCTCACTACCTGCGACAGCGTTGCTTCATCCAACGACGCGATCAAGGCCATTAATCGCATTCTTTTCTCGCTGTCTTCCTGTTTGTGTAACTCGATAAAGCCCACGCGAAGCTTTTCGACCGCATCATAAACCGTTGCCCCAGCATTGGCTAACAGCACGTTACCCAGCAGGTTACCAAACAGTTTGACTCGTGAGCGCAACTGTTTGTCTGTGCTGGTCGTATTTAACAACCCAGCCAGCATGGTATCCGGTTCAGGCGGTAGCGAGTTGCCCCCAGAAGGGTCAAGGTCTGAGCGAGTTGAGGTTGAATCCATAGTGTTGTTCATAAGCGAGTGTGGGCGACTGTTGCTGCTGTGGGCGTACAAAGTTGTGGATTATACCGTATTTGCCGAGAGCAGGTAGCAGTAAGCTTGTTCGTTGCCACTGTCTCCTTGAGTTTCAATGCAAGCATGAAAGGCTAAATCGCATAAAAACCCCGAGAAAAATCCGTTACAGCTTTTCCCTAGGGGCCGTTCTCAATTACCTGTATGAGCGCGATTTCGAGGTATTTTTTACGCTGACAAGGCGCAATGAGGAGTAATAGTTGCTCTATTGCGACGATTTTCAACGCAGTCAGCGTGAAAAATAACCGAAATAACGCCGTACACGGTGATTGAGAACGCCCCCTAGGGCTTGTTTTAAGCTAGTCTATAAAACGTGACACAACAAGAAGGAATTACTGGAACAGTTATTATGTCGAATTTAACAGAACTTGCCTCGTGGAAGGCGCTGGCAGCGCACTTTGAGCAGATGAAAGACATTCACATGCGTGACCTGTTTGCACAGGACGAGGGGCGTTTTGATAAGTTTAATGTGCAAATGGACGATATTCTGCTGGATTTTTCAAAAAATCGCATTAATGAAGAAAGCTTTCGTTTATTGTGCGATCTGGCGAGGGAGACCGGCGTAGAGCGTTGGCGTGAGCAGATGTTTTCTGGTCAGTCGATCAATATTTCTGAGTTTCGCCCAGTGCTACACACTGCGCTGAGAAATCGCGCTAATAAACCGATTTATGTTGATGGCGAAAATGTAATGCCAAAAATCAACCGAGTACTGTCGCAAATGCGTTATTTTACCGAACGTGTGCGCGGTGGACATTTGCGCGGTTATAGCGGGCACGTATTTAAAGACGTGGTTAATATCGGCATCGGCGGTTCTGATTTGGGACCACATGTGGTGTGTGACTCGATGAAACCGTTTGCCCAGCGTGGCATGAACGTCCATTTCGTATCGAATGTTGACCCCACGCATTTAACTGAAATCCTAAAATGTGTTGAACCAGAATCAACCTTGTTTATCGTTTCATCAAAAACTTTTACCACCCAGGAAACCCTGTTAAATGCACAAAGTGCGCGTCAGTGGTTTGTTGAGTTAACCGCTAATGAAAAGGCCGTTTCTCGTCATTTTGTGGCGGTTACTGCTAACAAACAGGCGGCATCTGAATTTGGCGTAGCAGAAGAAAATATGTTTGAATTCTGGGACTGGGTAGGAGGGCGCTACTCATTATGGTCGGCGATTGGCTTACCGATAGCGCTTTATCTTGGTATGGACCACTTTGAGGACTTTCTTGATGGCGCACACGCCATGGATAATCACTTTAAATCTGCGCCGATTGAAAAAAATATGCCCGTTATTTTGGCATTACTTGGCATCTGGTATAACAATTTCTTTGACGCGCAAAGCCATGCAGTGATGGCGTACAACCAGTATTTACGTCGTCTTCCCGCTTTTTTACAACAACTTGATATGGAAAGCAACGGCAAAACCATTAACCGCCAGGGTAAGCGTGTGGATTACCTGACCGGCCCCATTATATGGGGAGAGACGGGCAGTAACTGCCAGCATGCCTTCTTCCAGTTATTGCACCAAGGAACTAAACCCGTGCCAGCTGATTTTTTAATTCCGGCACGCAGTAAAAACGCGTTAGGCGACCAGCATTGTGTGTTATTAGCCAACTATTTTGCACAGACACGCGCCTTAATGAAAGGTAAAACCGAAGCGGAAGCGCGAGCAGAGCTGGAAGCCAGTGGTTATTCTGAAGACAAGATTAAAGACGTGCTACCACACAAAATTTTTGAAGGTAATAAACCCACAAACTCCATTATTTTTGAAAGTTTAAACCCGAGAACCATGGGCGCGTTGCTCGCCATGTATGAACATAAAGTTTTTGTGCAGGGCGTAATCTGGGATATAAATTCATTTGATCAGTGGGGCGTAGAATACGGCAAACAACTGGCAGCCGATATACAGCTGGAGCTGGCGAATAGAAAAAATACAGATCGTTATGATGATTCAACGAATCATTTGATTAACTACTGCATGATGCTGAAATTTTCTGAGCAGTTAAAAAGCGGTGAATAATGCACTGTTTTTACAGGTCATAGTGCACTCGATAATGACTACATATTTAGTTTTGAAATGTATTGATGCTGGGTGACCGTTCTGCCGTGGAGATTTTTTCATTTGAAGATATGTTATATTGATTAAGTCAGTATTGTGCCTACCATAGCTGTTTTATCATAACTTGGTGGCGGCTACGGCTAAAATACATGGTCTTCTTTTTACATCAGACTAATTAAGGAGTCTCTGAGCAAGTCCAATAATTTTGAACTGGTTAACACTGCCGATATTCCCGCCGAAGATCGCAGTAATAGAGTGACTATTACCGCTCATTTCGACGAAAATAGCGACAGTTTTCCCTGCGCTCAAATTTTATTAACTTAATCAGATGCTCCTTAAGCAAAGTGGGAATAATGAAAAGAGTGCTCTTATTATTGACTTTGTCATTGGCTGGAATAATGCTATCAAGCTGTATGGATAGCTCCAGCGCAGATGAACAGACATTTCGTGAAGTAAATAGTGGTGACAATATTGAAAACGCTATATTTACAACAAAACAGTCAAAAGTTATTACTCGTCAAAATGACTATAATGCCGAGTTAGCTATTTATACCAGTGATATTCCTGAAACGATTGATTTTACAATGCAAAAGGTTTTATTGGTGGATATGGGGATGAGAAGCAGTGGTGGGCATGCTATCTATGTGACCTCGGTTGAAGTGTCCGAAAACTTTGTAACTGCAAATGTAACCTTGGTTACTCCAGGTAATTGCCCTGCCAACGCTGTACTTACTAATCCATATCAGTTTGTTGTTATACCCACGCAAAAAGAAATTCTTATATCTGAAACGTTGGAAATTAGAAACTGTTTTTAAATGCTGAAAATTGGTCTAATCTAATGAGACCGACACGTTGAGCTGGTTGGTGTATTAGCCGCGCCTTGGATTTTGATTAAGCCAACACGATGAGTCGCTTGTTAATACCTTGCACTTACTGTTCGTCGTG
>CAZMLD010000146.1:0-5971 GCA_964566975.1 uncultured Thiotrichaceae bacterium
CCGTTTACGAACCAAAGGACGGAATAGTTGCGCTATTTAACGATTTCAATAAGCTAAGCTTATGACCTTTATGACCTTTATGACCTTTATGGGATTTGCAGTAGGTTATCTGTTCTCGGACAAGCGCCTAGATGACTTGAGCGCGCGCTATCATATCATTTGCGTGTGCCAAAGATTGCTCGGTAACTTCCCGCCCGCTGAGCATGCGTGCTATTTCTTGTCGACGCTGATTTTCATTCAGCGTTAGCACCTGGCTGGTGGTCTGTTTGTTTATCGTTTGTTTTTCTACTCGTAAATGGTGGTGTGCCTGTGAGGCGACCTGCGGCAGGTGGGTGATGCAAATGACTTGGCTTGCCATGCCTTTGCTGGTCTGCGCTAAAACACGTAAATGCTGACCCACTATTTCAGCAATTGCGCCACCAACGCCGCTGTCCACTTCATCAAAAATAAGTGAGGGAATTTTGCTGCTACTGGCAATAATCATTTGAATGGCCAGGCTGATTCTAGCGAGTTCTCCGCCAGAAGCGACTCGTGCGATGGGTTTACATGCCTGACCTGCATTTGTCGAGACGGTAAATTCAATTTGATCCTGACCAGAAGCCGAACGTTTTGATTCTTCCAGCGTAATGCTGATTTCAAACCTGCCATCGGACATGCCCAGTGCTTTCATCGATAGGGTGACCGCTTTGTTGAGTTTGCTAGCAGCCGTTAAACGACTTTTAGACAGTTTTTCGCTGGCGCTTAAATATTGTTTTTCTCGTTGTTTTTGTTCAAGGGCTAATTCATTGAGGCGTTCATCCACATGATCAATATCATCGAGTTGCTGTTGCAGTTGGCGGTATAACAGGTGCAGGGTTTCGGGATCGACACGATGTTTTCGCGCCATATCCAGAATGCTTTGAATACGTTGTTCTATTGTTGCCAGCTGCGCCGGATCCAGCTCAATATTATCGCTATCGGTCTGTAATAATGACACGCTTTCATCTATTTGTACCAGTGCCTCCGTCAGCATTTCTGACACCGTACCTAGGCTGCTATCAAGGTCAGCCAAGTCAGCAAAGGAAGCGATAATATGTGATAGCGCTGACTGCACATTGCTGTTTTCATCTTCACTGAGCAAATGACGCGCCTGTTCAATCGCGGATTGTAGCTTTTCTGCACTGGCCATGCGTTGATGTTGTTTGTTCAGTGACAAATACTCATTTTCTTCGACTGCCAGCGCCTCAAGTTCACGTGTTTGAAAACGCAATAAATCAAGCCGGTCATTTTGTTGGTCACTATTTTTCTGTAACTGCTGCAACTGCTCTTCGACCTGCTGCAACGCAAGGTAGAATGTACTTACCTTAGCTAACAAATGTGGGTGGTTTGCGCTGTCATCCAGCAATTGCCTCTGCACTGAGCTTTTCATCATCGACTGGTGTTCATGCTGGCCATGAATATCGATCAGCATTTCGGCCAGCTCACGGATCATCTGCAAATTAACCGGGGTGCTGTTGATGTATGCGCGGGAGCGACCGTCTTTCGAAATGCGGCGACGCACGATGCATTCTTCATCTGCATTGAGTTCCTGCTCAGCTAACCATGCAGAAATGTTATCGAGATTTTCAATTTCAAATTCGGCGACGATTTCTGCAAAGTCGCAGCCCTGTTTAATGCTGTCATTGTCTGCTCGGTCGCCTAGTACTAGGTTCAGTGCACCGAGTAAAATGGATTTCCCCGCTCCAGTTTCGCCCGTGAGTGCGGTCATGCCAGTTTTAAAACTTAGCTCAAGTTCATCAATGATAGCGAAATTTTTGATATATAGATGATTTAGCATATTGCATTAAGGGGTAATGGTTATTGCTGTTCAGCGATTAATATAAATATAGTGGTGTTTAGAGACAGATGGTATGACAACGCCCGATATTGTTATTTCCACTATTTTTGTGCCTTTTTTTATTGCCTGCAAAGTCACCATGCAGGCACTATTTTCTATTATCAACTGGATCCACCCCAATGCAACTTGGCACGTAAAATTTCAAAATGGTTATGTTGCTTAGGATGAAGCAGGGTTATTTTATCGGCTTTGCGTTTTATTTTAATGCAATCATCAACATACACGTCGGTTGATAGGTGGCCATCGCAGGTTGCCTGTGCAATACCTTCTTTGGTATTGCGAATGAGTATTTCTATTTGTGAATCGGCATGAACAACAATAGGCCGATTACTTAAAGTGTGCGGCGCGATGGGTACCAGTGCAATGGCATCCAGTGTTGCGTGTAATAATGGGCCGCCAGCAGACAAGGCGTAAGCGGTAGACCCTGTTGGTGTTGCAACAATAATTCCATCTGCACGTTGATGGTTAACGAAATCGTTATTAATGCGCGTTTCGAACTCAATCATTCTGGCAACATCACGTATATGAACAACAACATCATTAAAAGCATCCGCTTCAAAAATGACTTCTCCTTTTCGAAACACCTGCATTTCTAACAGAAAACGTTGCTCTTCACGGTAAATGCCATTGAGAATATCATTCAGTGAGACTTCCAGATTATCAGGTGAAATGTCGACGAGGAAACCTAAACGACCGACATTGACACCTAATAAAGGAACGTTGGCATGGGCGAGTGAGCGTACTGCATTCAACATAGTACCGTCACCACCAACGACGATAGCAAGGTCGCAGTGTTCGGCCATAACCTTGCGGCTGGCTTTTACTGTTTTATCGCTGAAAGGGTAATTTTTTAATGCGTTCGGAATCTGCTCATCAAGCAGAATATGACAGTTTTTATTCTCCAGCAAAGCTAACACAGATTGTAAGGTCTGAGTGATTAGTTCGGCTTGAGGTTTTGTAATGATTGCGATGGTATTAAATTTCATTTTATCTTTTTAAACTTAGGGCTTCAGTTTGTTTACTCGTCATAATGGAAAACACTATAACGCAGAGAACGAGGCTAAAGACTGGCATCATTTTTTAGTTGATATAGCAAATCAAGGGCGGCTCTTGGGCTTAACTCATCCACATTTAACTCCTGTAGTTTTTCCACAACGGGGTGAGGGCTATCCTGACAATGTGGCTCGCTAAATAATTCAAATTGACTGGGTTGTTGTTGCGGGCTATCTTGACTCTCCAGCTCAAGCAGTTTGCTTTTTGCCAGTTTGATAACATCTTGTGGCACGCCTGCTAACTGGGCAACCTGTAGACCGTAACTCTGACTGGCTGCACCCGGTTTTACCTTATGCAGAAAAACAATTTTTTCACCGTGTTCAATAGCATCAATATGAATATTGTTGATACTAGGAATGGCGTTTGGCAAAGCGGTGATTTCAAAATAGTGGGTAGCAAATAAAGTATAAGATTTATTTACTGTGCTTAAATGGCAGGCACAGGCCCACGCCAGTGACAGGCCATCATAGGTACTGGTGCCGCGACCAATTTCGTCCATTAATACCAGTGAATGTTCAGTGGCATTGTTGAGAATGTTGGCGGCTTCGGTCATTTCAACCATAAAGGTTGAGCGGCCACTGGCTAAATCGTCTGATGCACCAATTCGGGTATAAATGCGATCAACAGGGCCGATTGTCGCGCTTCGTGCCGGTACATAACTGCCAATGCAGGCGAGCAGGACAATCAATGCGGTCTGGCGCATATACGTCGACTTTCCGCCCATGTTAGGGCCGGTAATAATGCTCATGCGTTGCTGGTGGCTTAATAAAATATCATTGGCGACAAAATGTTCATCGACTACCCGTTCAACAACAGAATGGCGACCCTGTTTGATATCAATGCCTGGGCTGTCTGTTAATACTGGACAGCAATAGTCTAGGGTCTGAGCGCGTTCCGTTAAACAGCAGATGCTGTCGAGTTCGGCGATGGCAGAAGCGCAGGTTTTTAGTGGCTGTAAAAATGTTTGCAGTTGTTGTAATAAATCCTCATAGATGGATTTTTCTAATGCCAGCGCACGTTCTTTGGCGCTTAGAACTTTGTCCTCATACTGCTTTAACTCATCGGTGATAAAGCGTTCTGTGGTTTTCAGGGTTTGCTTACGCGTATAATGTGCAGGCACAACATCTGATTGCAAGCGACTGATTTCAATATAAAAACCATGTACTCGGTTATAATTGACTTTAAGCGTTTTAATGCCAGTTTGCTCGCGCTCTTTGCGCTCTAATTGTTCGAGAAAGGCGTTGGCATTTTTACTTAAGGTGCGTAGTTCATCAAGTTCTTTATTATAACCTTCAGCAATAAAGCCACCATCGCGGATTAACATCGGCGGATTTTCGCAAATAGCACTGCTCAATAATGCAATAATTTGAGGGTGCGTATTAATGCTTTCGGCCAGTTGTTGAATAAATGTATTTTGATTTTTCTGTAAAAGTACTTGCAGCTCAGGTAAAATCGTTAAAGAACGGTTGAGTGTTTCAAGGTCGCGGGGTCTTGTTGTAAGCAGTGCCAGACGGCTCATAATGCGCTCAATATCACCGATGGAGTTCAGGCAAAGCTGGATATCCGTGGTCAGCTGATTCTTGAGTAACTCAGTAATCGCTTCGTGGCGCTGCCTGAGTAAAGTCTGGTTGCGTAATGGTGAATGCAACCAGCGGCGCAGGCAACGACTGCCCATACTGGTGGTAGTGCGGTCAATCACCGATGTCAGGGTGTTGTCAGTGCCACCAGACAGATTGGTTTCGATTTCAAGATTACGACGGCTGGCGGCATCCAGCACAATGACATCTTCTGTGTTTTCAACATGCAGCCCGGAAATGTGTGGCAGGGCGGCACGTTGTGTATCTTGCACGTACTGCAACAGGCAACCAGCAGCCATGACAGCAACAGGTAAGTCGTCACAGCCAAAACCCGATAAATCGTTAGTACCAAACTGTGTATTAAGTAAACGACTGGCACTGTCAAAATCAAACCACCACGGTGGCTGCTGGCGTAAACATACCGTATTACTTAATTTTGTGTTTAGCTCATCAAACAGAGGCGTATCTTCTGCTAATAAAATTTCAACCGCCTGTAGCCGTTCAAGTTCGGCATAAAGTTGAGCCTTGTGCTTAATTTCGCAAACATTAAATCGCCCAGAGGTGATATTTAAGCTGGCGAGACCAAAATGGGTTTTATTCTGGTGAATGCATATCAATAAATTGTCTTTGCGTTCATCCAGCAAGGCTTCTTCCGTTACCGTGCCGGGTGTAACGATACGTTTCACTTCACGGCTGACCGGGCCCTTTTGTTCACCCGGTTTGCTGGTTTGTTCGCAGATGGCAACGGATTCACCCCGTTTAATCAGTCGGGCTAAATAGTTGTCGGCGGCGTGATAGGGGATACCTGCCATCGGAATGGGGTTGCCGTTCGCCTTGCCACGTGCAGTCAGCGTAATGTCGAGTATTTTCGATGCTTTTTTTGCATCATCAAAAAACAGCTCGTAAAAATCGCCCATGCGATAAAATAATAAGGTATTGGGGTGTTCGGCTTTGATACGCAGGTATTGCTGCATCATTGGGGTGTGTTGTTCAGGTTTATTGTTCATGAATCTACAGTTTTTTATTATAAGCGACCTTTGCCCAAATCCCTACATAGAAACACGAATCCTGCACAAGCTCTTGATTCCACAAAAAAATAAAAAATAACCGCCGAACCTATGGGTGCGACTAATATTTTTTCTTTCCCTGTGAAAACAACATCTTGCACATTTTTCATATTTCTATGTTGGGATTTGGGCTTTGCACGAAAGGTGATTAAATTCAGCATGATGAGATAATATCACTTTCAACCTAAAAAAATCAGTTGAATCGTAGCGAGAGTGATGACGGTGCGGAATCTATCGGGCTTTATCGGTTATTTTGGCGAGTAGTGGCACAAGGATGTGCCGTTCACGAACCAAAGGATGGAAAGCGTATCGCCCATACGATGAGTTCTCATAATAATAAAAAGGGTCTATGCCATATTGAGTGGACTTTTATTGTGACCAAAGAATTATCCTTCCCG
>CAZMLD010000147.1:0-5952 GCA_964566975.1 uncultured Thiotrichaceae bacterium
TTACATGTGGGGCATCTTGCTTTACTGGAATACTGTGCCTCACTCGGTGACACAGTCGCAGTGGGTGTTGCTTCAGATGAGGTCGTCATGCTGTATAAGCCGAATATTCCTGTTGTTCCTCTCGATCAACGAATTGAAATGCTTAAAGCCTTAGCTTGTGTCGATATTGTTATGCCCTATCATGAGCTTGACTATTTAACGGTGTGCAAGGAAGTAAAAGCGGATATTTTTGTTATTGGCGAAGACTGGGGAAGTAAACCTCACAATAAAGGTGTCGAAGATTATATGAAAGAACAAGGTAGAAAAGTTGTTCAGATTCAATACAACCCAAGGACATCATCCACTGAAATACGAAAGACTGTTCTTTCGATACAGAATACAGGTAAAAGAAATTAATTTTATAAGGCAATAATAAAAACTCATAACAGTAACATTGTGACGCGCTACTAGGAGCTTGCCGACCTCTTTCAGCCTACATCTTACTCTCACGCCTTGATTGACCATCACTTGTACCTATAGATCATTTCTTTTTACAATCAAAAACAGCTAAATTCATTTAGCCCAAACCGAGCCACCCAACGAAGTTTCTAACGGTATTCAGCCATCGCACTTCTTGCCACCATGGCTAAGGTCATTATTATAATATCCAACCATTCGCTGAAATCTTTTTACCCGTCTGCCATGCTTGAGTCGCTATTTTTCCTGAATGCAGCGAAAACTTATGCAACGATTAATACATTGAAATAGTACGTCACCTTTTACACAGAATATTAGCCATTAGCTATCAATCTAATAGCTATAATAGATTATACAAATAATTCGCCCTGTGCCATACTGCTGTTAAGGATCAAACAAACAGGGTTTCAGCTTGCCCGACTTAATCAGCCTTCGGAGTAAACAAGATGCGTAAACATACTTTAACCACGGCAACTGGCTCGCCTGTTGCCGACGATGACAACAGCATTAGCGCTGGAGAGCACGGCGCACTCACTTTTGATAACCACTATACCTTTGAAAAACTGGCACATTTTAATCGCGAACGTATTCCTGAACGTGTCGTACATGCCAGAGGTACGGGTGCTTATGGCACTTTTACAGTGAGTAAATCACTGGGCAATTACACCATCGCCCATTTTCTTCAGCAAGCTGGGCAAGAAACTGAGGTTTTTATCCGTTTTTCGACAGTAGGCGGGGGCCAAGATTCCAGTGATTATGCCCGCGACCCACGTGGCTTTGCTATTAAGTTCTATACCGATGAGGGAAACTACGACATGGTTGGTAATAATACCCCCGTTTTCTTTTTGCGAGATGCAATAAAGTTTCCAGACTTCATTCATTCACAGAAAAAGAACCCGCGAACAAATTTACCTGACCCTGCTGCCATCTATGAATTTTGGGCAAATCACCCGCAATCTCTGCATCAAATAACCATTTTAATGTCTGATCGTGGCATTCCAGCAAACTATCGTCACATGCATGGTTTTAGTTCCCATACTTTCAGCTTCTGGAATGACAAGGGTGAGCGCTTCTGGTTCAAGTGGCATTTTAAATCGAATCAAGGCATTAAAAACCTGACCAACGAACAGGCAGCAAACGCTTCACCGTTTGGCGCTCAACAGGATCTGGTTGCGGCTATTGACCGCAAAGAGTACCCAAGCTGGACAGCCAAAGTACAGATAATGACCGTCGAACAGGCGAAAGACTATGCCATCAATCCGTTTGATTTGACTAAAATATGGCCACACCGTGATTTCCCTTTGATTGAAGTCGGCCAGCTTGAGTTAAATCGAAATGTAGACAATTACTTTGCCGAAACGGAACAGGCCTGTTTCGCACCCAATAACTTGGTACCTGGTATCGGCGCATCACCCGATAAAATGTTGCAGGGGCGTTTGCTCGCCTACCAAGATGCCCACCGCTATCGTGTGGGCAGCAATGCCAACCAGCTACCGATTAATGCAGCAAAATGCCCCGTTCATCATTATCAAAGAGATGGTGCGATGGCGGGTATGCGCCCTGTACATAGCGAGATGACCGTGCAGGGTTCGGGTGTCAACTTTTACCCCAATGATGGAATCAATGATGGCGCACCTTCCCCAGCGCCATCCGTTGCTGAACCGCCCATGCCCATACTGGAAAACGCCTGGGTGACACGGCATAGTTTGTCTGAGGATGAAGATCATTATAGTCAGGCTGGCGATTTATTCCGCTTGATGGATGAATCTCAAAAAACACAGCTAACAACCACTATCGCGGAAGGATTAATACAGGCAAGCAAGTCCGTTCAACAGCGTATGCTCGAACAGTTTAACAAGGCTGACGCGGATTATGCTGCCGATATTAACGCTGCAATGGTGGCGTTACGGCAAAAAACATAACAAACATTAGCGCTTGCCTGATGCTGTGGAGAATGAGACACAGCGCTAGGGGCTTGCCGGTTCGCTATGCTCAGCGAGTTTTGTACAACAAGCAAACAGCTAATAATCAGACCGACAGAGAACAAGCAGCTCGGTATTAGATCATACCCTCGCCCTGCTGAGGGTCGGGCGCGGGTGATGGCTGCGGCTCTTGTTCTTGCTCCTCACGTCGCTGCATCATTTTATCAATTGACTGTTGCATGGTGCTGTTCAGCTCATTCATTAGCTCTAGCAGTGAAGCGCCCATTTCTTTTGAGCCATCACGCAGCACCTCGTTTAGCATTTGCATGCCTTCATTGACGGCATTGTCTATCGAATCAATATTTTCCTGCATTGAGTCGGTAAACTCTTCAGCGAGTTGCTTCTTCTTTTCTTCCTGCGTGCTGGCTTCCGGCGGTATTGTCGTTTGACTAACATCTATTTTCCACTGCCCCTGTTGCTGTATTAACACGGTATTAAAGGTGGCGGTGTGGCTAGCCCCGGTTTCGGGGTTAACGGTGGTGATGGTTGTCTTTACCAAGGTTTTTGCTTCACTGTTTTCCAGCTCTGTATTTGCAGTAATACGGTTAAGGTGCTCGGAAAAAATCTGGTAACTGTTTGCTGACAACAATTTTTCCGCTTCCGCTACATTACCTGTTTGTAAATATTGCCAGTATTTATCGGCGACGGTTCTGGGATCATCTGCCTTCAAATTGCAGGAGGTGAGCATTATGCTGCTGAACAATAATATTAAAATCTTGAATTTATGCATAGTTTTTTGCCTGCCTGTTTAAACCATCTGTGATCATTACTATTGAAAATAGCTTGCAGTAGCGGCGTATCATCGCTTCCCTCTTCACGCCAAGCAATCCTGTTCATTGTGTTCGCTGTTAATTAATGGTGCTGAGGTTTTTTTCATCTTCCAGCGTTTGACTGTCGTAGGCATCTAAAATCCGTTCGAAAATATCAATTTCGTCGAGCTCGCCTTCCATAAAATCATAGCTGCCCGGCTCGGCACCCAAGATTTGCTCAAAACGATTGATTTTGTCTTCCAGACTGGCATCAAACTGTAATGCTTTTTTATACATATTGCGAGCCTGTATTAAAAAGGCATCACGAAAATCGGGGTCGCGACTTATACGGTCACGTGTTTTAATTTTTTTCTTATCGGTTAATGGCATAATATTTTTAACGACCTGTAGCGAGTCAGGCTACCTCTAAATGTTTCTGTTCAAGGCGAAAAAGCAACGCCTTTCTGCTCCTCCTCAGTCACCAGCCTCGCTAAACATAAGTCTGTGACTGCCGCTACGCTCTATTCTTAATGGCAAAGGGGAAACGGCACGTTGCAACAACACATTGAATAATTAACGGTTAATTTCCACCATTATTTATAGCGCAGCATTAAAGTGTTTTAGCGCACTACCATTATCCAGTACCTGCCGAACCTTATTCGCTGCCTGTTTAATGTCATCTTCTTTTTTGACATGCCATAAAGCAATAGCTGCCGAATACACCAGAGCATCATAAGTCGTGCCTGGCTGACCATTTAATGCCGCGATACCGGCATCAGCCGCCATTTTCGCCACTGCATCCGCATCAAAATGGGCGCTGACGTCTTCACTTTCTGGTGCTGGCGGCATATCCTCTGGCAAAGGTGTGGCACGTAGTTTTTGTTTGATGCCAAGCTCGGCAGGGTCAAAATCCTGTGACTGCTCTTCTGCTTTGTCATGATAATAAAAAACTTTGCCACTCTGGCGCAGTGACGGAATGATGCCGCCTTCAACGCCGCGAATCATCAGACAGCTATCAAAGTCAGCATGACGCGCCAACATCGCATAGACCCGCGTATAAGGCTTATGCACGTAACCCGACATATAATGCGTTTTATTTTTGCCACGTATTGGCCCAGTTAATACTTCTACTGTGGTGATAGCCTGACGCTTGACGATATTGCTACGCAACGCGGTTAAATCATGCAACGCTGGACAGTAAGCCTTCTGATCAACGTACGCCCAGCCAGTGTCGCGGTCGCTAAGCTGGTCGGCAGCCTGCTGCACGCTTAAACTAATATTTTTGCCCGCCGCATTTAATACGCGGTGGTGGGTGATGCCAAATTTGGGGCTCATGGTTTCCACCCCGTGGGAGACGGTAGCAACCCCACAGGCAGCAAGCACAGCCGGTAAAAACGGTGCCGCAGGCAGGCTACGATTATAGCCATTATAAGGATCGGATAAATCCAGCACTTCGTCAACATCCGCCACTATAGAGATGGCGTTATCTCGAATACCATCAAGAATGCCTTTGTTTTCATCATCTGTTTCACGCTTCATGCGTAAGGCAATGAGAAATATGGCAGCCTGTACTGGGTCAACCGCTTTGCTCAAAATGCCATTCATGCCAGCACGAGCCTCTTCGCTAGAGATGTCTTTGCTCATATCAGGGCCGGTAGCAATGCGCTGAATTATTGAGCGCATAATCGTTTTCGGGCTTTCTTGTAATAATGCTTCGATGTCTTTCATAGGGCTAATGTGTGTTGCAGAGTTCGTCAGGGATGGCGACTAAAATATTATCGCCTTCTATTTTAACGGGGTAAGTATTCAATGCGTCTTCTGCCGGTTCATCCAGTGCTTCACCGGTGGCAAGGCGAAAGCGACTGCCATGTAGCGGGCATTTAACACAGTCACCGTGTAAGGAGCCTTTGCTTAATGAGGCATCCTCATGGGTACATAGGTCATCAACCGCATAAATTTTATTTTCTGCCAGCGCAATTAAAATTTTATAATCGGTGGTATTGACGCAAATAAGTTTACGCGTGTGTAAATCTTTAAGGCTGGCGAGGTGAATAAACTGCAATGTAATATTACCGCGGGTTGTTAATATCAGCTCTATTTTACCGTACTTTGATGTGCAAAAACCTTAAAAGTTCGCCGTGGTTAATCCGACTTTTGTTAACTGATTAAGGTCTCTTTGGCTTTGTTTATTTGTGCTGCCAGGTAATCGGAGCCACCACGATCTGGGTGATTTTTTTGCATCATACGACGATGCGCTAGAATAATGTCATCTTTTGAGCAATTCGGTTTTAACCCTAAAACGCCCCTTGCTTCATCCAAACTCATGCCTTTTCTGCCTGCGGGTGGTGTTTTTGCCTGTTGCTGCTGTTGTTGATTACGCTGTCGATAGAGACGACCAAGAAACGGGACATACCTAGCAAAACGCATGATGCGAGGAGCCAGCGCCACCAAACCGGCAAGTGCTGCCGTGATAATATTTAGGTGACCGGTGAGAGCGAGCAGCACAACAAATGCACCAACGCCACTTAAAACGCTCCAGAAGATCATTTTATTGCGATCATCACCTTTGGCGCTTTTAATCTTATACCAGACAATCAAAGCAATGCCGAGTACGGCTATTATTATAAATAAACGGGTCATCAGAGTGTTGGGGTACTTTTAGTTAAATGTTTGAACTTGCCTGCTATTTTGGTCTATTTTGATTTTTCATGCTACCCCGTAACAAATCGAACTTATCCCAAATCCCTACATAGAAACACGAATCC
>CAZMLD010000148.1:0-5927 GCA_964566975.1 uncultured Thiotrichaceae bacterium
TGGCGAGTATGATGATGGCCGTCATTGGGCAAAATGGCAGGATCCGTATAAAAAGCCCTGTTATCTGTTTGCGCTTGTGGCCGGCGACCTGGATTTTATAGAAGACCATTATCAAACCATGAGTGGTCGTAATGTACAGTGTCGTATTTACGTGCAACATCATAATATCGATAAATGTGATTTCGCTATGCAGTCGCTTAAGAAATCAATGCAGTGGGATGAAGACACCTTCGGTCGTGAGTACGATTTAGACATCTACAATATCGTTGCCGTTGATGACTTCAACATGGGGGCGATGGAAAACAAAGGTTTGAATGTATTCAACTCCAAATATGTTCTGGCGAAGCAAGACACCGCAACCGATACCGACTTTATCGGAATAGAAGGCGTGATCGGCCATGAATATTTTCATAACTGGAGCGGCAACCGAGTGACCTGCCGTGACTGGTTTCAGCTAACCTTAAAAGAAGGCTTAACGGTATTTCGTGATCAGCAATTTACCGCAGACATGAATGCTAGCGCACCAAAGCGCATAGATGATGTGAATATTTTACGCACCGCCCAGTTTGCCGAAGATGCCGGTCCAATGGCGCACCCCATTCAACCAGACTCCTACCAGGAGATAAATAACTTTTATACAGTCACGGTGTATAACAAAGGTGCAGAAGTGATTCGTATGATTCACACCCTGTTAGGCGCAGAGCAATTTCGCCGTGGCATGGATTACTATTTTACGCTTTATGATGGGCAGGCAGTCACCACCGAAGAATTCGTTAGTGCGATGGAACAGGCAGGCAAGGTTGATTTGTCCCAGTTCAGGCGTTGGTATAAACAGGCTGGAACACCTGAGGTTACCGTTAAAGAAAAATATGAAAAGGATAGTAGCACTTATACGCTGGAACTTTCTCAATCGACCCCTGCACTGGAAGCAGCAGAGTTAGATGAACTGCTGCCCTTTCATATTCCAGTGAAAATTAGTTTCTTAACTAAAAGTACGGCGACAGCGGCTGAGGTTTCGACCGAGCAGGCACCAGCGGTGTTGAACTTTATTAAAGACAGGCAGAAATTTGTTTTTAAAGGCGTCAACGAAAAACCGGTGCTTTCGATAATGCAGGGTTATTCAGCACCGGTGAAATTAAACTTTGAACGCGATGATGAAGAGCTGGCTTTTTGCATGGCACATGAAAATGATGATTTCAATCGTTGGGATGCTGGGCAGCAGCTATCAACACGGTTGATTTTAAACCTAGTGGATTCGATTAATAACGGTGATGAACTACGGCTGCCTGACTATTATGTTGCCGCCTGTGAAAAAATAGTAAGCAATAAAACACTGGATAAGGCCTTAACCGCCCGAGCGTTGACTTTGCCATCGCTGATGTACATTGGTGAAATGATGCCGGTAATTGATGTTGATGCTATTTTTACGGCAAGAGAATTTATTTATAAACAGTTAGCGAAGCAGCTTGATGTCGCGTTGCTGGCGGTGTACCAGGAAAATTTTCAGCATGAGTACAGTTTGTCACCCGAATCAATGGGGAAACGTTTTTTACGCAACCAGGCGTTAACTTATTTAATGTATCTGGGCGAGCAGGGTCAGGAATTAGCTAAAGAACAGTACCAATCGGCCGATAATATGACCGATCAAATGGCTGCTTTTAAAGCACTGGTACATCATGAGACGGCCAGCTCGGAGCAAACCATCAAGGCCTTTTATCAGCAATGGCGAGATGATAACCTAGTGCTGGATAAATGGTTTAGCGTACAGGCAACCGCGCCCAGTCTTATGACAGGTGCGTCGGCAGAGAGCAGGTTAACGTTGTTGTTTGAGCATCCGGACTTTGATGTAAAAAACCCTAATCGGCTACGCGCTCTGTTAGGGGCATTTTGCTCAGCGAATCCTAGCTGCTTTCATCATGTCAGTGGTTATGGTTATGCTTTGCTGGTGGAATATATCGAAAAGCTCGATCTTATCAACCCGCAAATTGCTTCTCGCTTATGTGTGCCATTAACACGCTGGGCGCGTTATAACGAAACCCGACAGCAGTTGATGAGGGCAGCCTTGCAAAGGCTGTCTGCATTGCCGAACCTATCTAGTGATGTGTCTGAGCTGGTGGAGAAAAGTTTGCAGTAAGTTGCTTAGCAACTATTTTTCGGTTGCGGCTAAAAATTTGAACAAAATTTGATTTTTTTATAGAGAATTCAAGGCGATATCGTGAGTAAGGTCTAAGCTTGGAGTGAGTGCTTGACTGCTCAACGGGAAAAAAGCAGGCAAGTTGATAAATTTTGGTGCCTATAAAATAAATAAATAAATATGCAGAGGCGGTAGTTTTATGTCGAATGTTGTTTCACTATTCAGTGATACCCAAAAATATGAAGAAAGACCAGTCGTTGTTTTAGCCGATGATGACCCTTCCATTCGTTTGATGGTGCGCCATGTGCTGGAGTCTGAAGACTACGATATTGTAGAGGCGGCTGATGGACTAGAAGCAATCAAAGCGGTAGAACAGTATCATCCGGCACTGATTTTACTTGATGCCATCATGCCGGGCATCGATGGTTTTGCCACCTGTGAGCAAATTAAAGAAAACGGACATGCTGATATTCCGGTGATGATGATTACCGGTCTCGATGATGATGCCTCTGTTGAGCGAGCATATGAAGTTGGCGCGATTGATTTTATTACTAAACCTATTAAATGGGCGGTATTAAAACACCGTGTAAAGTCGGTGGTAGCCAAAGTTATTGCAGAACGTAAAGTTGAATTACTGGCTTATCGTGACAGCCTGACAGACTTGCCTAATCGCCTGTTATTTGCCGATCGTCTGGAACAGTCCGTTATCCGTGCAGAGCGTAGTCACACATCAATGGCATTAATGCTGATTGATATTGATGACCTTAAACAGGTGAATGATGCCTTCGGGCATGCCGCTGGCGATAAATTAATCAAAGCGGTTGGGCAGCTGATTTCAAGCACCATACGCCGTGCCGATACCATTGCACGTTTAGGTGGCGATGAATTTGCCGTAATTATTGAGAATATTAATGGTCCAGAAGATGCTGTCGCCATGGCTGCTAATTTAACCACCCTTCTTGAACATAATGTTCTGCTGGAAAATCAGGACTCCCATACCAGTGCTTCTATTGGTATTTCGATTTATCCTGATGATGGTAAAGATGCACGTACCATGCTTAAAAATGCAGACACGGCCATGCTCCGAGCAAAAGAAGGGGGTCGTCACTGTTTCCAGTTTTACCGGCCGGAAATGAGCGTGAATGCGATGGAGCGCCTAGAGCTTGAAAGTAGCTTAAAAGCAGCATTTGAAAATGATGAATTCCTGATTTACTATCAACCGATTATTGAAATTCAAAGTGATAAGATAGTGGGCGTTGAAGCTTTACTGCGTTGGCAGCACCCTGATAAAGGTATCATTCAGCCGGCTGACTTTATTCCTGTGGCCGAAGACTGTGGCTTAATCATTGAACTTGGAGAATGGCTGATACTCAGTGTCTGTAAACAAATTCGTGCCTGGCAGAGTGCGGGTTTGAAACAGCAAAATGTGTCGATTAATCTGTCATCCTGTCAGTTTGAAGAGCAGGATCTGGTCGCTGTGTTTAGTCAGGCGATTGCAGATAGTGGTATTGAGGCTTCCATGTTATCGGTAGACGTTACCGAGCGTATACTGATAAATAACGAAGGATCAGTAGAAAGAACGCTGAAAAAACTTCGTGCCATGGGTATTCGCGTCATGCTCGATGATTTTGGTACGGGTTATGCTTCACTGGCTTTTCTTAAAGAGTTTTCGGTTGATGTGGTAAAAATTGACCGTGAATTTGTTAGCGGGCTACCTGACAACCAGGAAGACGCTGCCACGGTTAGTGCTATTGCTGGATTAACTCATGGTTTGAAGTTAGGTTTGTTAGCTGAAGGCGTCGAAACAGAAGGGCAGCTAAGCGCTTTAATAAATGCAGGTTGCCAGTATGGGCAGGGTTTTTACTGGAGTAAAGCGTTGCCGAGTGATGAATATGAACAGTTTTATAAGAGCCAGATTCATTATATTGGTTAAACGTCATGAGTCGAGACTTCAGCATCATTCAAGCACAAATTAAAATGGCGTGTATTTCCAGTATTTCCGCCAAAATATCGCGCAATAGCCTTGCTATTGCCTACAGGACGTAGGTAAGGGGCGTGAGCAGGAGCGGAAGCTTTACGCGCATTTCACGCCTTGAATGAGAGTGTTTTAATCACAAGTTGTTCGACCCAGACCTAATCAAAGGCTGCTTAACGTATAATCGCTCTGGTTAAACTCAAAAGTCATTTAATGGTTGCCATTAGACGGTTTTTTTAATGAACTTGATAATGCACAACAACATGATAAAAAAATAAAGTCATGAATATACTAATCACTGGCGCCAACCGTGGTATCGGTCTGGAGATGGTCAGCTACTCAATGGAACAGGGCTGGCGGGTATTCGCCTGCTGTCGCAACCCCAATAACGCAGAAAATTTGTTTAATATTGCGAAACTGTCCCGTGGTCAGATCAGTGTCCATATTGCAGACATGCTAGAACTGCCTACCTTGCAGGCACTGTCGTATGAGTTGCGTAACGATCCTGTAGACATACTGATGAACAATGCGGGTATCTATGGCCCTGATAAAAACACCTTTGGTGCTGTTGATGTGTCGGGCTGGCTGCAAGCCTTTCAGGTAAATAGCATAGCGCCTTTAAAAATGGTTGAAGCCTTTTCCGAGCAGCTGTTAATGGGCGAGCGTAAACTGGTGGCCTGTATGAGCAGTAAAATGGGCAGCATGGCTGACAACGGTTACGGTAACAGTTATATTTACCGTTCTAGCAAAGCCGCACTAAATGCAGTGGTGAAAAGCCTGTCGATTGATCTACAACCACAGGGTATAATCAGCGTGGCACTGCATCCTGGCTGGGTAAAAACTGATATGGGCGGGGTGAATGCTGAAATTAGTACGCGCCAGTGCGTTGAACAACTGTTCAGCCAGCTTGCGCTATTAACAATAAAAGACAGTGGCCGTTTTATTGATATTGACGGTAGCGATATTCCCTGGTAATTAATGTGATGAATCTTCCTGATATAGAAAAACTAAAACGGCTAGTCAAAACGGCTGCCCAAGAAATATTACTTAAAGATTTTGGTCACTCAGAATTTGAATATAAAGAAGATGGCAGTGTCGTTACCCCAGCTGATATTGCCATGCAAAACCGCCTAGAAATAGAATTGCAGCAGCACTGGCCGATGTACACTATTCTCGGTGAAGAAATGACCGAGAAAGCACAACTAACCGTCATCGAACAGGCAGCAACGACTCGCTCACAGGGCTACTGGTGTATAGACCCACTGGATGGTACGAGTAATTATGCCGTAGGCCTGCCATTTTTTGCCGTTTCTATTGCCCTTATTATTGATGGCCAGCAGCAACTGGGTCTTATTTATGACCCCGTGCGAGATGAAATGTTTACTGCAATAAAAGGCAATGGAGCCTATTTAAATGGCCAGCCACTTGAGCCTGCACGGGTAAAGTTTACTAAAAACAAGCCCATCATTGCTGAGATTGATTTAAAGCGACTACCAAAAGAGCTTACGATAAGGTTGGTTACTGAAAGTATCTTTGCCTCACAACGAAACATAGGCTCATCCGCAGTGGACTGGTGCTGGATGGCTGCGGGTCGATTTGATATTTATTTACATGGTGGGCAAAAGCTGTGGGACTATGCAGCAGGCAGTCTGATTTTTAGCGAAGCTGGTGGTCACATGATATCGCTAGATGACGATAAGGTGTTTCGTGGTCAGCTTGAAGTTAGATCAGTCCTCGCTTGTTATGATGAAAGTTTGTTTAATCACTGGTATCAGTGGATAGGCATTAAAAAATAGTGAGTAGGGTGCAGCATGTGAT
>CAZMLD010000149.1:0-5922 GCA_964566975.1 uncultured Thiotrichaceae bacterium
CCATAAAAATAGAGGGAAATGTTAATTTTTATGATTTAAACCGATTTTTATCAGGTTTTATGCCGCATTTACTGCTTTAGAGACGGTGAAAAAGCGGGCAAACTATCCATGCTTTAACAAAGTACCCCGCCCGATATGGCGATTACTTGAATTCAGGTTCGTCTAATACCGATTCATTAGCAAAAAGCTGTGCAATGGTTTCTCGTTGGCGAACGACCTGGTGTTTATCACCATCGACCATAATTTCGGCGACACGTGGCCGCGAATTATAGTTAGAACTCATGCTAAAACCATATGCACCAGCGGAACGTATAAACAACAAGTCACCTTGTTCGAGTAAAAGCTTTCTATCTTTGCCGAGAAAATCACCGGTTTCACAAACCGGTCCAACCACGTCGTAAATCGTTGCCTGTACCTCTTTGCTGGCCAGCACTGACTTTAAATGCACCGGTTCAATCGCCTGCCAGGCTTCATATAACGCCGGGCGCATTAAATCATTCATCGCCGCATCAACGATGGCAAAGTTTTTTGCCTCATTGTGTTTTAGATACAGCACCCGAGTTAATAATATACCGGCGTTGCCGACGATAGCACGGCCAGGCTCTATCAGTATTTCAACTTCTCGACTGCCCAGCCGCTGCATGATAGCCGCTATTTGCTGTTCGGGTAATGGCGGTGTTTCATCCTGATAGCGAATACCAAGCCCCCCCCCTAAATCGAGGTGCTGCAACTTGATATGCTTTGCTGTCAGTCGATCAACCAGCGCTAACACACGATCCAGAGCGTCAACAAAAGGCCTGACATCCGTTAATTGAGAGCCAATATGACAGTCAATGCCTGTTATTTTCAGGTGTTTGGCGTGCTTGATACTTTGATAAACCTCAAACGCTTCATCAATGGCGATACCAAATTTATTGTCTTTTAATCCCGTTGAAATATAGGGATGGGTTTTTGCATCGACATCTGGGTTCACCCGTAAGGAGACGGGTGCCACTACGCCTTTATTTGCCGCAACCTGTTCCAGCAACTGTAACTCTGCGGTTGATTCCACGTTAAAACAGCGGATACCCACATCCAGCGCTCGCGCCATTTCTGCTGCGGTTTTGCCCACACCTGAAAATACGATTTTACTGGCATCCGCGCCCACTCGTAGAACTCGCTCCAGCTCGCCGATTGAGACAATATCGAAACCGGAACCCAGTTTTGCCAGTATTTTTAACACGGCAAGGTTCGAGTTTGCTTTTACTGCATAACAAATTAGATGGGACTGCTCGCCAAAGGCCGAATCAAAAGCATGCCAGTGGCGCTCTATGGTGGCGCGTGAATAAACATAACAGGGTGTTTCCCAGTCATCTATATTGGCGCTGATATCAACATCTTCCGCCCACAGGCGATCTTGTTTATAATTAAAATAATCCATCGTCAGGTATTCTGTATCATGTATATGGTGTTCATTTTATTGGCATTGCCTTCAGCTTCATCATTAGGCAGGTATAAATCTCCCTGCATACCACAGGCAGATAACATTAATGCGCTCATCAATAGTATGATTTTCACTTTATAATTTAACCCTTATCTGATAAAGCTGCTTGGTAAAAATGTCTGATAAAAAATTGATTGTTGCTGGCTGATTATTATTGCAATATTCATCATTTAACGAAACCTAAAATACACACTAAATAAAAAAATATGTCAGAACTTGAGTCCATTATTATTGAAACACAGGAAAAGCCTGATGCTGCCGTTATCTGGTTACACGGCCTGGGCGCAGACGGCAGCGACTTTGTGCCCATTGTCGAACAATTACAACTGCCATCACATTATGCGGTGCGTTTTATTTTTCCACATGCCCCAGTTCGCCCGATTACCATCAACCAGGGTTATCCCATGCCTGGCTGGTATGACATCAGCAGCCTTTCCGTCATCGAACAGGAAGATGAGGCTGGTATCAACGAATCGTCAGCCATTTTAAAACAGCTTTGTGACCAACAAGTCGCCAGTGGTATTGATTCGCGCAGAATTGTTGTCGCCGGATTTTCACAGGGTGGTGCCATTGCGCTGCACTGCGGCTGTCGTTACCCACAGCCACTAGCTGGCATCATGGCATTATCCACGTATCTTACCTTACCCGACACGCTAGCCGATGAAATAAGTGAATACGCTAATGAAGTACCGATTTTTATGGCACACGGCAGGGATGATGAGGTGGTCGCTTATGAGCACGGAAAACAAGGCCAGGAGCAGCTTGAAGCACATGATATAGACGTACACTGGTATGAATACGACATGGGTCACTCCGTCTGTAGCGAAGAAATTCATCATATTCGCCAGTGGCTTTGTGAAATACTGTAAGCCTTTGCCGCACCGTAATAAAATCGAGCCTAATAAGGAAGCTCTGATATAAAATAAACTCGCCTTTATGTGATTGTTTGACTATGATTGAAATTGTAGATGCACTTTTTATGAAAAAGGCAGGTTAACTATGGATAAAACAGGGTTAAAACTAAGTCTCAATCTGGCGCCAGCAAAGCCCTTGTGGATGCTCGCTCCAACACATGATGAAAACGGCGGTCCAGTCAGTGACTTATTAATGATTATTCCAAAACTAAAAAACCGACCAGAGCCTTACATTAAAAATACGCTGGCTAATATCGAATTTGCACTCAAACAGTTTGATGAAGACATTTTATTTGCCAACCTAGATATGAAGCTCAATACGCTGTGGGTTTCTTTTAAAGCCATACCCGGTATTTACAGTAATATTGTTTCGACACTAAAAACCAGCATCCCCGAAGCAGTACTGGTCGGTGATTCTCATTCTCGCTTATACCACAACAAATAAAGGGATCTGCATGTCACAAACAGCAATGGATGCCGCCGCATTCGGCGAAATGAAAGAACTAATGGGCGATGCTTTTTCAGATATGATTTCTCTCAGCCTGCTCGACTTGCCAAAGCAATCACTTTTATTAGAGGATGCGATTGCCAGTAACGATGCAGATCAGGTGTTTATTATTGCTCACCGTTTAAAAGGTACCTCTAGCACCATCGGTGCCCTGGGTCTGGCTAAAAAAGCGGAAGTCATCGAGCTTATTGGTCGCGAGGGCTCGATGCAGGGCGCAAAAGAGGCCTTTACTCATTTACAAGTTGCATTGGAACAAGTTCTTGGCATCTTGAAAAAAGAAATAACTTGAGCTCTTTACACGATACATTCACCAGATAGGTCTATACCCTACTTCGCGCTAAAGCAATGGCTTTTCTTACTTGCTCAGGAGCCGTACCGCCAATGTGGTTACGGGAGCCAACAGAGCCTTCCAGGGTTAATACCTGAAACACATCCTTATCGATTTTATCTGAAAATTGCTGTAACTCTGCCAAGGTTAATTCACTTAAATCTTTACCCGAAGCGATGCCCATGGCGACGGCTTTACCCACTACTTCATGAGCATCACGAAATGGCAGATTTTTACGCACCAAATAATCGGCGAGGTCGGTAGCGGTAGAAAACCCCTGTTTCGCCGCCTGGTACAAATTATCGCGTTTACAAACAATCGCGGGCAGCATATCGGCAAAGGCACGTAAACAGCCTAAAACCGTATCAACGGTATCAAATAAAGGCTCTTTGTCTTCCTGATTATCTTTGTTATACGCCAATGGCTGCGCTTTCATTAAGGTTAACAAACTAATGAGGTTGCCATTGATGCGCCCCGTTTTACCACGTACTAACTCTGGCACATCCGGATTTTTCTTTTGTGGCATGATTGATGAACCTGTACAGAAACGATCTGGCAGCTCGATAAAATCAAATTGTGCAGAAGACCAGATGACCAGTTCTTCCGACATGCGAGACATATGTACCAGCAATATTGCCGCCGCCGCGCAAAACTCGATGGCAAAATCACGGTCACTCACCGAATCCAATGAATTTTGTGTGGGTGCAGCAAAGCCAAGTTCTCTGGCAGTAAATTCTCTGTCTATCGGGTAACTGGTTCCTGCTAACGCCGCCGCACCCAGTGGCGAAAAATTCATCCGTTGCTGGCAATCGGCAAAACGCGAAGCATCGCGTTGTAACATCTCAAACCATGCCATCACATGATGCCCGAAGGTAACTGGCTGCGCTACCTGTAAATGGGTAAACCCTGGCATGATGGTATCAGCCTCACGTTCGGCTACATCCAGTATGCCCGCTTGTAATCTCGCTATTTCATTAATAATGAAATCTATTTGTTCGCGTAGATATAAACGAATATCAGTCGCCACCTGGTCGTTTCTTGAACGCCCGGTGTGTAAACGTTTACCGGCATCGCCGACCAGCTCGGTCAGGCGCGCTTCGATATTCATGTGGACATCTTCCAGCTGTATCGACCAGTTAAATTGCCCGCTGCTAATTTCCAGTTCAATCTTATCTAGGCCGTCAAGAATCGCGGTCAGATCGTCATTGCCAAGCACCGCTATCTTATTCAGCATTTTGGCATGAGCGCGTGAACCAGCGATATCCTGTGCGTACATACGCTGATCAAACTGCACCGAGGCAGTAAATGCTTCCACAAAAGCATCGGTCTGCTCGCTAAATCGTCCCCCCCATGAGGCATTAGTCGGCGTATGATTGCCTGTTTTTATCTCGTTTTGTTGTTTTTTGTCGCTCATGCTCATTATTGTCTTTAAGTTTCACTAGTAAAAAGTCGGAGAGATAATATGAATAACTCGCCTTAATGTGGCGCTGAAATATTATCGTGCTAGGAGCTTGTCCGAGAACAGAAGCCAATATAGCATAAGCCCATTATTTTTTATCATTCAGCCTCATTACTTTCGCTCAGGCTTGCATTTTCTGAGCACTAGTCTATTTAATGTAAATGATTGAAAATTCAGCGGAAAATAATGAAAACCTATTAGCTGTTAAGTTACTGCCTGATTTTTGCGCGGTGCGTAATATATTTATTGTGGTAGTACTCATTGGCATCCTAGCCATCGTTTTTGCCATGGCTGCTACTTCTACGGTCACACAGTTTTGGGACTATCTGGCGCTGATCTCTTTACTAATGTTGTGGATCGCTTTATTAAATGCCGCTATTTTATGCCTGCTTCGCCGCTGGCTGAACAAACAAAAACAAAGCCTGTGCCTCATTATCACATTTATTTTAATGATGAGCATCAGTTTACTGGTCTCATTGATCATCAGTACTGCAAATATACTCTTAATAGTGTTCGAAGATCACGCACCTGGCTCACTATTTTTATTACGGGTAATGGCCATAAGCGCCGTTATTTATTTTCTTTTACTGCGCTATTTTTATATTCAGCAACAGTGGAAAATTAATCTTGCGGCACAAAGCCGAGCTGAAATACAGGCATTACAGGCACGTATTCGCCCCCATTTTCTTTTTAACAGCATGAACACGATTGCCAGTTTAATCACTATTTCTCCCGACTTGGCTGAAACAGCCATTGAGGATCTCTCCGACCTGTTTCGCGCCAGTTTAAATGAACAAAATCAGCACAAACTAAGTGATGAAATTGCATTAACAAAAAGTTACCTTGCTATTGAGTCTTTGCGCCTTGGTAAACGATTGCAAATACAATGGGAAATTGAGCAAAACTTGCTTGATAACACTGTGCCATCACTTTGCATTCAACCCTTAGCAGAAAATGCGATTTATCATGGCATTGAACCGTTGGAAAAAGGTGGAAAAATAACCATTTCTGTTCTACAAATAGAGAACCAACTACAGTTAACCATTTGCAATCCACAAATGCCTGAAAAGGAAAGAAACCGACTGCATCCGTCAACCTTCAGAAAAGGCAACCAGATGGCACAGAATAATATAAAACAACGCCTTAAACTGCTCTATAACGACCGCAGTAAATTCACCATAAATGACAGTAAAGACAATTACAGTGTTTCATTCTTAATCCCTTTAACCT
>CAZMLD010000150.1:0-5824 GCA_964566975.1 uncultured Thiotrichaceae bacterium
TTTATCTGGTTTTCGCTGTCAATGTTTAGTTGTCTGAGACTCTGCTGAGTGCTGATAAGTTGCGAATCTAAACGGCTTATCTGGTTTTCATTTTTTACCAGTGTATTGCTTAGTTGGGTATTATCTAGCTGTATGGCAGTGATTTTCTGGTCTTTATCATCAAGCCTGATATTTAGTTGCTTATTTTGTTCGCTGGTTTGTAATAGCTGGCTACGCAATGCCAATATCTCGCTTTGCACCATGGCCAGTTGTTCTTCCAGCGTGGCATTTTCCAGTGTGGTGTCGTGGACGATTTTCTCGGCCTGTTCTTTTGCAGTGAGGCTGCTGCGTAACTCGTTGACTAGCTCCAGATTTTTTATCATCAGCAACATAGAAGTTAGCAGAAAAATGATGACCACCACCATCATAATGTCGGTAAACGCGGGCCAGAAGCTTTCGCTGTTTAAATGCTTTCGACGCAGGTCAACAAATTCTTCGTTCACATTAAGGAGCCTCTGATTAAGTTAATAAAATTTGAGCGCAGAAAAAACTGTCGCTATTTTCGTCGAAATGAGTGGTAATAGTCACTCTATTGCTGCGATTTTTGGCGGAAATATCGGCAGTTTTAACAAGTTCAACATTATTGGGCTTATTGGGCTTATTGGGCTTATTCGGCGTTTCCTTAAGTTACCTGTTTTCGGCTAACGTGATGGCAGGCGAAAGCCATTGCGTAATAACGATTTAATTTCCGTGATATCGTTGCTTAACTGTAGCAGGCTAGTGGTGTTCTGGTTACTTACCGCACTGAGGTTGCTGCCAGCATCGACTAACAATGCTTTAATTTCGGTGATATCGCTGCTTAACTGCGTCAAGCTGCTGTTGTTATTGTCCGTTAGTGTATCAAAATTAGCACCCGTATCAGCTAGCAATGACTTTATTTCACTAATGTCGCTACTTAATCGCATCATGTTTGCGGCTGCACTACTGCTAAGCGTGTTAAGGCTATGCCCCGCCTGTGCAAAATCTGCCTGCGTATTACTCATCACACGCGCGGCTTCATGTAATGCTTTTACCAGAGTGCCGATTTCGTGCAGCATGCTGTCGGTCTGGAAAGTAAAACGTGGCATGATATAAAGTGAGGTTGCCTGCTCGATGCCGCTGAGTAACTCAGTCTGAACATCGGTGAGTTTTATGTAGAAATAACCGAAGAATAAATAGCAAACAATGGCTGTCGCCGTTGTCGAAAGTGCCGTTGACATGCCATGAATGATAATACCCATACCACTAATGCCATCAGCACCTTCAATAATATCGGAGGCGCCGAGCAAAGCAATGGACAGGGCGAGGATGGTGCCAAAAACACCCGTAAGAATCAAAATATTGCTGATAAAACGCGGCAAACTTAAACGCGTGCTTTCAGTCGCTGACAAGGTAGCGGCAAGCGCACTGTGATTGACCGCAACGTTGTGTTTGCTGATTTCCATGACAGAAATATAGCGGTTATAAATCAGGCTTTTTTTGTTGACTTTAGCCGTTGGCAAGGCTTCGTTGTGCTGCACGTTTTTTATAAATCGTGTGAGCGCGTTTTCTTCTTTGCTGTAGCGTAAAAGCAGGTAGATGAGTCGGGATAGACCAATAAAGAACAGTGCAAAAATACTGCCATTGACGATGTAGCCAATATTGGTTTCTTGGTGTTTAAAATAAAAATTGAACAGGAAACTGTGATTTATCAGTATTAAAAATCCAGTTAACAGTGAGAGCAATAAAAATTGAAATAAAACGTTGCGACTGTAATTTTTTTTGAATTGAACCATAAGTCTGCCTGATTAAACGGTTACTGGTTGAAAGTGCGTACATAAAATGTTGATTGTACGCTATATGGACAGTGATTCATAAGGTTGTAGCGTGGGCGGATACGTGCCTGTCCAGGCTGCTGATTATTTATCTATGCCAAAATTAATGCCGATTGAAAGTCGGTGTTCATTACTGTTGTTCTGGCTTACTTCATGTGACAAGTCGGGTTTAAAATAGATGAAGTCACCAGCTTGTGGGGTGATCTCAATTTTTTTAGTGCCATTGTTCGCATCTTCATACAGGATCAATTTGCCTGAGTTTTTTGGGGTATAAACATAATAAACAGCGGATAGTAGTTCATCGTCATCATCGTGGCTGTGTCGTGTGGTTGTTGAGCCTGGTGGCATGTAGTTAAACCAGTAGCCAGCGCGTAGGTTTTCTGTGTTGAGAATGGCTGTCGCTGACTGTATTGCACTTTCCATTAGCTCGGTCAATGATGGAATATGTTGTTCATTTAAATAGATGTTTTCATAGCGGCCATTGAATAGGTGGGTTTTACGCACGCTGGTTTTGTTCTGTAAACTCAAAAATGCAGTTAGTAGGATACTATTGCACGCCAGTGGTGAGACGATGCTATTGCTGAAAATGGTTTTGTTCTGTTTGTTTATTGGTGTTGGCAGGTGTTTAAGCATTGCATTTTTTATGATTAATTTTTTGTGGCCCCATGTACTAAACAGGCGCTACAGGTTTGCTGTTCTCTCCGTCTAGCGATTCTCGTATGCGTAAGGCTAACTCTTGTTGGGAATATGGTTTGTTCAGTAGGCGAGTAGCAAATTGTGCCTGACCATTTTTTGTCATTGCCGTATTAGTATAACCTGAAGTTAGCAAAACCTTGAGTAAGGGGTGATGTGTTATCGCCTGCTTAGCCAGTTCGAAACCATTTAAGCCACCAGGCATGACCACATCGCTGAACAGTAGATCAATCTTTGGTTCTGATGCCAGTACATGTAATGCACTGTGACCATCGGTAGCTGATAGTATATGGTAGCCTAATGCCTGTAGCGTTTCTTTAGCCAGTGCAAGTATTTCTGTTTCGTCATCGACTATTAGCACCGTTTCATTTCCTGTGGCTGATTTTTCAATCTGTGTAAGGGCTACTATTCCTTGCTTTTTCTGCTTGGTACGCGGTAAGTAAAGTCGAAAAGTCGTGCCTATGTTGGTTTCGGAATAAACTTTGATGCAGCCACCGCTACGCTCAACAAAGCCAAACACCATTGCCAGCCCTAGCCCTGTGCCTTTGCCGACTTCTTTGGTGGTAAAAAAAGGTTCGAAAATTCGATCCTGAATCGCTTGCGACATGCCTTCGCCATTATCGCTGATTATTAGTTGTATGTATTCGCCAGGCTCAGCAGTTGCGTTGTTTGAACAACAGGCATAGTCAATCACGCAATTGCAAGTTTCAATGGTCAGTTGTCCACTACCTGCCATGGCATCGCGGGCATTCAGCGTCAAGTTTAACAATGTGTCTTCAAAGTCGCCCTGGTCGATTTCAGTTTGCCATAAATCTGCGGCAAGTTTTTTTGTGATTTCTACTTGAGGGGTGAGTGAGCGTTGCAATAGCGGGTGCATCTCTGTAATCAATTGATTGATATTGGTGACCGTGGTGCTGGCACTTTCGTGGCGAGAAAAGCTCAGCATTTTTTTTGTCAGGTCTGCGGCACGTTGCGCTGAATGTTTGATGGCATCAAGTTTTTTTTGCGTTTTTTCGTCGGTGACGAGTTGCCGTTCGAGTAGCTCAAGGTTGCCAAGAATAATACCCAGTATATTATTGAAGTCGTGGGCGATGCCACCGCTTAACTGACCCACCGCTTCCATTTTTTGTGAACGACGCAGCGACTCTTCACGTTGTTTTCGAGCACTAATATCACGTGTTTGCACAAGCAGCAGTGTTTTATTGGCAAGCTTGGTCAGTGAGGCAGAGATGCTGACAGCAATTCTTTTGTTCTTTTTTGTGGTACATACAAGGTCTTCGGTGATCGCCGAGCCGTTTTTAAATACTTTGTCGGCAAAGGCCTGCAGTTTTGGCCTGTTGTTTTGATGAATGCTGGATACCGGCGTGATTAGCAACTCGTCGATATCATATTCCAGCATGTTGGCGGCGGAGGGGTTGGCGTCAACAATGCGATCGTTATCTAGATCAATGATAAAAACGGCATCGTTTGCGTTTAAGAAAATGCCTCGAAAACGGTCTTCGCTTTCTCGCAGGGTATGCAGCGTTTTGCTGATATCATCAGCCATGTGATTAAATGATCTCGTGAGATCATTAATTTCGTCGTCAGAGTGATGCAGGTCAGCACGAATAGACAAATCACCACGGGCAAACTTGGTGGTTACTTCGCTAAGTCGATCCAGCCTGCGAGTGAGTAAAGTACCTAGAATAATACCAGTGATGGCACTAAACAGCAGACCGATGATGGCAACAGTAAAAGCAATTTTTATGGTATCGCGGTAGGCTCTTTCAAGGTCGTGGTTTGAAAAAAGCATGTGCAAACTGCCCAGATTACCCGTTGCGTTATTTATTTCTTTGGTTCGCCAGTAAGTGTTTTCGGTGTTTTCGAACAGCTCTATAGAAAAGCCGATATCAGCGGCATCATGGCTGGCATAGACCACGTGGTAGGGGTTGAGTAATAACGCTTCTAATACATGTGGGTCACGTACCACTATTTCGAGGTACGGTTGCAGGTCATTGTATTCATTTGTTAAAAAAGCGGTGCGCCCCAGTTCGGACAAGATTTTCAGCGTGACTTCTTCGGTTGCTGCAATCTGCTTTTTATTGGCATCTAATGAACTGTTTAGTGTGAGTAACAAAATGGTAAGAATTACCATTGCCTGCAAGATAAATATAGTCGCAGCAATGCGGTAGCGTAGTGATTTTACTTTCATTTTGAAAAAATGTACTGCATGATATTGTTTGTTGTTGCGGTTATTGTGTGGGGTCTTATTCTATGTGCTGCAAGAGTTGGCGAATGGTGTCGTATTCGCCGTCCGTGGTAATACGAAATGGGCTTTTATTCGGCACACGGGTAAATAATCTAAGGGCCTCGGCGTTAAGCTTCATTGTTAGCATCTTCTGTTGTAGTCTTTTTTTAAGGTCTTCATTGACATTATCTCGGATGACAAATAAAGCATGGGGAATAGGCGGTGACACGGCAATTTGCTTTAACTGCCGATTGTTTGTCTTGTGGAACAGGCGTAATGGCGGAGGGGCTGTCGTGCAGGCATCAGCTTTGCCAATGAGTACCTTCTGTATACAGGAGCCATGATTTTTTGTGTGCAATATGGTTACGTCTGTTAAAGGGTCGATATTAGCCTGTTTCAGCATGATTTTGCCAAGAAATGAGACGGCACCTACAAGCGGTGGCATGGCAATCGTTTTACCCTTCAGGTCACTTATTGTATTGATGTTACTCTCAGGTAAAGTGACTAGAACAGCATGCAGTTTTTCCTGGTAAGTAACCAGCGGAACATAGCCGTTTTTTGCTGCAATGCGAACATAATCAAAAGGCTGGATAAAGGCAATGCCAAATTTTTGTTTTTCTAGCTGTATCATAAAAGTTTCAAAGTTAACCGAACTTTGAAAGCGGATAGAGCAATTAATTACTGTACTTAGTTCGGCTGCGATGGGCGCAAAAATTTTTTCCAGGCGTTGTGCGATTAAAAATGGGAATGCGCCCAATAAGCAGTTTTCACCTTGTGCATTAGATTTAGCATGAAGTGTGCTGCTAAGTAATAGCAAAAAAACTGCTATAAACTGTAGTGTTATATTGAGTCGCATGGACAGGGTCTATCAATAGGTGGGTGATTTATATCAAGTATAGAGCGTTATTGGATAACTGCAAATGCCCCTGACAATATTTCCTGTTACGGTATGGTATGTTTCTCTGGTTAAACCTAGAGAAATCAGTTGGATCGCGAAAGTCCACGCAAGCTATTGATGCACCTAGCAAACCAGAAAAAGCGCTCATCACCAGTAAGGTGACTACGCGTTTTT
>CAZMLD010000151.1:0-5789 GCA_964566975.1 uncultured Thiotrichaceae bacterium
TTAAAAGTGTTGCGCGTTTTTTGCGCGACGCTTTTAACCGTCCGAGTGCATTTGTTTTGTTAGATGCCTTACCGCTACTACACATGAATTGTTTGCTCTAGCATATCAGTCACCCATTGGTTGATGCTTTTTTCTTCTGCTGTTGCCTTAGCTGCTATTTCACTATGTAGTTTAGGTGGGATTCTTAAATTGAACTTCCCCGAATATTCCTTTTTAGGGCTAACTCCCTTTTCTTTACATACCTCTAGAAATACCTTTAATGAATTTTTAAATTCTCGACGGAGCTCAGTCGGATTTTTACCATAAAAATCAGCCCCTCCATTTAGACCAATGATCTCCCCTCTGAACATGTCTATTTCTGGGTCATATCCAATTTTAGCCTTATAGGACTCTATCTCCATAATATTCATGGTGTTACCTCATTTGACTCTAGCCACTTCCTGATGCTGGCAACCGCACCTTTATCTGTAGATGGTGATGGGTGAGGTCTATGGAATATTCTGACCTCATTAAATAAAACCACTGAGACTCGGGAGCCAGCCCTTTCTGAAACATCAGCACCTAAAACCACAAACAAAGATTCAATATCAGACCAGTGTATATTCCCACTGGTCGGTCGCTTGAATATTAGCTCAAGAATTTTTTGGTGCTTCTTCTTCATTTATCAATAGTACTACTTATCGGTACTATGTCAAATTTCTTGAGCATCTAACAGGCATAGCCTGCATGTAACACACTAACCCTGAAGCAATAGTTTTAGACAACAGTATCAGACAGACATGCATACGCTCAGCCTTTGCTAGCACCCGTTATCATTTTCTTAGGGTCAAGCAGTTCGCCCAGTTTTTCGCGTGATAAATCCGTCATTTCTACCGCAACATCAATCACTGCCCGACCTTCTGCATAAGCCGTTTTAGCGATTTTCGCGCCTAATTCATAGCCAATAACGGCATTAAGCGCGGTCACTAAAATCGGGTTTTTCGCCAGTGTGGAATCAATATTCTGCTGATTGACGGTAAATCCGGTGATGGCTTTGTCTGCCAGTAAACGCGAGACATTAGACAGTATATCAATGCTTTGTAATAAATTAAACGCCACTAATGGCAGCATAACATTAAGCTGAAAATTACCCGACTGCCCAGCAATCGTTATGGTGGCATCATTACCAATAACTTGGGCACAAACCATGGTGGCGGCTTCAGGCATAACGGGGTTGACCTTACCCGGCATAATACTGCTGCCTGGCTGCAATGCAGGTAAGGCGATTTCTCCAATACCAGCGAGAGGGCCACTGTTCATCCAGCGTAAGTCGTTGGAGATTTTCATTAATGCGGTGGCCAATGTTTTTAACTGCCCACTTAGCGCAACGGCTGCGTCTTGCGAGCTTAACGCGGCAAAACGATTAGCGGCCACTTTAAAAGGTAAACCCGTGCTATTGCAAAGTTGCTCTGCGACCCTGTTGCCAAATGATTCATCTGCATTAATGCCCGTACCGACAGCCGTACCGCCAATGGCAAGCCTGTGTATTTCTGGCAGAGTATGTTCAATCTGTGCTAATGCCAACTGCAACTGTGCTGACCAGCCAGAAAGCACCTGCCCCAGACTTATTGGCATCGCATCCATTAAATGTGTGCGCCCAGTGGTCACAATATCGGCAAGCAAGCTTGCCTTTTTATCAATAGCAGTAATAAGGTGAGTGATCGCGGGGATGAGTTGTTGCTGACAGCTCAGTGCCGCGCTGACATGAATGGCAGTTGGTATAACATCATTTGAGCTTTGGCTCATGTTCACATGGTCATTGGGGTGAACGGGCTTGCCCGTTTGCTGTGATGCCAAATTTGCAATCACCTCGTTGGCATTCATATTAGTACTGGTCGCCGACCCGGTTTGGAAAATATCCAGCGGAAATTGTTCCATTAATTTGCCATTTATTATTTCATCACAAACGGATGAAATAGCGCGGCGACGATTTTCGTCCAGTGTACCTAAATCACCGTTGACATTGGCACAGGCCTGTTTAACCAGCGCCAGCGCCTGAATAAACCTCGGCGGCATAGTAATACCACTGACTGGAAAATTGTCGATAGCACGTTGTGTTTGCGCCCCGTAAAGCGCCGCACGGGGAACCTGCAATTCTCCCATGCTGTCTTTTTCAATTCGATATGCACCCATTTATCTGCCCCAGCGTTTTCAGGTAAATCTCAGTGTATAATACCGTTTTTATTCAATTTTAAAAATAAAAATTCATCACTGCCCAGCCTGTTCTGCCTGCACCCTTAACTAAAACACGCGCTAAAACACGTTAAGCAGTAATAAAAATTTTACGGATTATATAATGACAAAGCCTGTGACAACTGACCCAACAACAATTCTGAACGAACTCACTGCCATCTCACCCGTCGATGGTCGCTATGCTGCCAAAACGGCAATGCTAAGAGATCTTTTTAGTGAGTATGGTTTAATAAAGCACCGCGTACAGGTTGAAATATGCTGGTTTCAGGCACTGGCCGCCCACCATGAAATTATTGAGGTACCGACTTTAGATGACGATGCAAAAGCTGTTTTAAATGGCATTGCCGAAGATTTTTCTTTAGCCGATGCACAGCGAATTAAAACCATCGAGCGTACCACTAACCATGATGTAAAAGCGGTTGAATATTTCCTTAAAGAAAAAATTAAGGACAACGCAGCGCTGCACGCCAGCACTGAATTTTTACATTTTGCCTGCACCTCTGAAGACATTAATAACCTAGCTCACGGTTTGATGTTAAAAGCAGGACGTGAAAATGTATTATTGCCCGCAATGGACGACATCATCGACAGGCTGACGCAACAGGCAAAAGAATTTGCCAGTCAGCCGATGCTGAGTCGCACACATGGACAAACAGCCTCACCAACCACCGTTGGTAAAGAGCTGGCAAATGTGGTTTATCGCTTACGCAAACAACGTGACCTGGTGGCAGCAGTACAAATAGTCGGCAAAGCGAATGGTGCGGTTGGTAACTATAACGCTCATTTCTGTGCTTATCCCGAAGTTGATTGGCCGACCTTTTCTCAGCAGTTTATCGAGTCACTCGGTTTACAGATAAATCCCTTTACCATTCAAATTGAGCCGCATGATTATATGGCAGAAATGTTCGATGCCATGAGCCGTTTTAATACTATTTTAATCGACTTAAGCCGTGATATTTGGGCTTATATTTCCAATGCTTATTTCAAACAAAAAACCGTTGCTGGCGAGATTGGCTCGTCGACCATGCCACATAAAGTCAACCCCATCGACTTTGAAAATGCCGAAGGCAATCTCGGCATCGCCAACGCCTTACTCAATCATTTGAGCCAGAAACTGCCCATCTCTCGCTGGCAACGTGACCTCACTGACTCAACTGTATTAAGAAATCTGGGTGTCGGTTTCGCGCACAGTTTAATTGCTTATCAATCGCTATTAAAAGGCCTGAACAAACTGGAAATCAACGTTGCTGTTATCAATGCCGACCTAGACGCAAGCTGGGAAGTTCTAGCCGAACCGATACAAACCGTTATGCGTCGCTACGGTATAGCAAACCCCTATGAAAAACTAAAAGAACTCACCCGTGGCAAAACCATCACCCAGCAGGCATTCCAGGAATTTATTCAATCGCTAGATATGCCAGAACACGCACGTAATAGTCTGCTGCAACTGACCCCTCACAATTACATTGGCAATGCGATAGATCAAACGAAAAACCTGTAGATAATAATGCGACTTGACGATTTACACTGGCCAGAAGGCATTAATGCTGAGATTTTTTTAACACAGTACTGGCAAAAAAAACCACTGTTTATCAGCAATGCTTTCCCAGGCATACAATCACCTGTCACCGCTGAAGAACTTGCTGGTCTCGCCTGCGAAGACAATATTAATGCAAGGCTGGTGCTGGAAAAAGATGGTGACTACCCTTGGCAGGCACTGCACGCGCCACTTGAAGAATCACGCTTTGCCGAACTGCCAGAAACGCATTGGACCTTGCTGGTCAGTGACATGGAAAAATATGTTCCCGAAGCCCGTTCATTGCTAACAGCATTTCGTTTTATACCCGACTGGCGTTTAGATGATGTCATGATTAGCTATGCACCCACAGAGGGTTCGGTTGGCGCACATGTAGACGATTACGATGTCTTTCTTATACAACTTAATGGCCAGCGTTTATGGCAAGTCAGCACACATTATTCAACGCAAATACTAAGCGATGCTGACCTTCGTATTTTAAAAAACTTTAGCGCTGAGCAGCAATGGTTATGCAATCCGGGTGACCTGTTATATCTGCCACCAGGTGTGGCTCATCATGGTATCGCGCAAGACTGCAAAAATAAACACGGTGATAATGAACATTGCATGACAGCGTCGGTGGGTTCCAGAGCGCCGTCATTAAAAACCATCACCAGTGATTATGTACAGTATCTTAACGAACACGTGCATTCATCCAAACGGTTTACCGATAAAAACCCGGTCAAACCTGTACACCATGCTGAAATATCAGATGAAACCGTAGCACAATTTATTGACATCATTAAGCAGGGTATTAAGCTGGAACCTGAACAGGTAAAACGCTGGTTAGGACAGTATTGCAGTGATAATAAAGCCTTTGAAAATTTTGAACATGCCGCTTTAGATCAACAACATGGTCTGAATATGAATGAGTTCATCGAAAGTGCCACTTTGCTAAGATCACCCTACTCTCGCTTTCTGTTTAGTTATACCAAACAGGCTGCACTGCTGTTTGTAAATGGAGAAAGTTTTAATGTAAGCAAACCGTTCGCCGTAGCCCTTTGTGAAGATGAATCACTCAATTATCAGCAACTGCTTTCATTAATGACTGCTGACGATAAAAAAACCCTGTTACAACTGCACGACAGTGGCGCGCTGATTATTCAAACAGACACAGGCGATAATGGATAGTCGAAATATGTTAAAAAACCTATGCCTAAAAACGAAATTACAATCACAGTAAGCAGCTGGGACGCTGATAAAAATAAACTCGCCATCATCCGTCAACGTGTTTTTATTGAAGAGCAACAAGTGCCGCAAGAAATGGAGTGGGATGAGCATGACGCTACTGCAACACACTTTCTTGTCACCGTTAACAACAAAAGCATCGCCTGCGCCCGGCTAAAAACAGATGGTCAGATAGGACGCATGGCGGTGCTGCCCGCATACCGTGATCAGGGCATTGGTAGCAAGCTGATACGTTTTATCATACAGCACGCGGCCAAACTCGCGTTTAAAAAGCTTACATTGCATGCACAAACACCAGCCATTCCTTTCTATGAAAAGTATGGCTTTAGCATATGCAGCGAATTATTTTTTGAGGCGAATATTCCACATCGTAAAATGCAGCTAAAAATCCCGCAAGAACACAAATGACAATCATTTGTATTTGTAGATGTATCCTGCTAATGTTTTATTAAATTTAATAGGAGGGAAAGATGAGACAAACAATCACACTGGCAGCACTGCTGCTATTTGCACTCAACTCAGCGGTGGTTTTTGCCGAGGATCGAGTCGATCATTTCGCTGGCAAAGCCAGCAATAACATCGCACAGGCACAAAGCAATCTGACAGCATATAATCGTAAAATAGCCGCCCTGCTTGCAGAGAATAAGTTTACCGCCAGTGATATGGCTGAAATCCATCATATCACTTACACACTGGAAAATGCGCTGGCTCACATGGCCGACCAGCTGAAACAGCTACAGGAAGATCTGGAAAAAATTCATCTTGCATCCGAACGTAACGATGCCAGTACAAT
>CAZMLD010000152.1:0-5787 GCA_964566975.1 uncultured Thiotrichaceae bacterium
CTTCTTTTTTACCTTATTATCCTTGCGGTTGTTTTTCTCTTCCTGTTCGGCATCATCAAACAGCTTCTCCATATCTGCATCACTCAGCTGATCACCTTCTTCGTCATGGTCATCTGGCGAAATATCACCCGCATAATGGCTGGGACCTTCTTCAATTAAGGTGAACTCATCCGTCTCCATAATCGTTTCTTCTTTTTTGGGCTTGAGAAAGATTCGTGAAGCCAGCAAACCGAGTTCAAACAATAACCAGATTGGTATTGCCAGTAATGACTGCGAGATGATATCTGGCGGCGTCAAAAACATACCAACAACAAAAGCACCAATAATGATGTAGGGTCGTTTTTTAGCTAATTTATCTGCCGTGGTTACCCCGGCAGCAATTAATATAAAAGTAGCAACAGGTACTTCAAAAGCAATACCAAAGGCTAAAAAGATGGCAATAATGAAGTCAAGATACTGACTTATATCGGTCATTACGGCGACACCTTCAGGTGAAATGCCTATAAAAAACCCAAACAGAATAGGAAAAATGACAAAATAAGCAAACGCGATGCCACAGTAAAACAACACCACGCTAGAGATAAGTATCGGCGTTGCCATACGCTTTTCATGCAGGTATAAACCCGGCGCAACAAACCCCCAAATCTGATGCAGTGTATAGGGAATGGTTAGCAGCACGGATAACATCAGCACCAGTTTGAAGGGCACTAAAAATGGCGAGGTCACGCCAATAGCGATCATTGATGTACCTTCAGGCATCAGATCTAATAAAGGCTGTGCGGCGAAGGTAAAGATGTCTTCGGCGAAGGCAAACAAGGCAACAAAAACAATAAGAATGGCTAACACGATACGCAACAAGCGGTCACGTAATTCGATTAGATGCTCTAACAGTCCTAGTTCTTTCTGCTCCGCTTCCGCTTTCTGCTCAGCCATTTATTTATTTTTCACTTGCATCTTTAGCAGGCCTGTTTTCTGTAGCACTGTTGTTTTCCGGTGGTGCTGTCGCGGCGCTTGTTTGTGCCGATTTTGTTGACGTCTCTGATGATGTTGGTAACGTTTCTGGTAACGCTTCTGTTAGGGCATCTGATGGCGTGTCTGATGGCATATCTACGGCATCATAATCTTCGTCATAAAATTCTTCAGAGATCGAATTATTCAGTATGTCGGTAACAGAAGTGGGATTAGGCAGGTCGGCCTTAACTTCATCAACGCCCGTTTTTATCTGTTGCTGCAATTCGTTTATCTGCTCTTTCTGGTTATGCAACATGCGCTTAAAATCGCCGAGATCGAGCTCAGATTCTACTTCGCTGCGAACACCTTCAACATAACGCCGCGCTTTACCCACAAAATAACCGACTTTTCTGGCGGCACTGGGCAAACGTTCTGGCCCGATGATAACCAGAGCCAGAATCAGTATAAACAGGATTTCCCAGAAGCCAACGTCAAACATGAATTACCGCGAGAGTAGACAGGATAAACAATCGTGCAAATTAAAGCTCAGAAAATTAAAGTCCAGACGCTTTAATCGCAATAAAATAAAACCATCACTAAATTCGGCAGATAGAAACATTTCTACCTGTCGAATTTAGATTAAACTTTATCTTCTTTTTTAACCGACTCTGCGCTGACACCCTCTTCAGCAGAATCATGCACCACTTTATTTTGATCCTTGGCGGCGGATTCATCACCGTCTTTAACCGCCGATTTAAACCCTTTAATCGCGTCACCTAAATCACCGCCCAAGTTTTTTAATTTTTTAGTACCAAAAATTAAAATAACAACGGCCAGTAAAATTAATAATTGCCAAACACTAATACCCATAATCTTTACTCTCTTTCACGTTGCCTACTCATTGAGTAGTTAGCTTTCACTTAATAATAACAGCTATAGATAATAACAGTTCTAACCTTATTTGCGCGCTGCTTTTTCATCAATACCAGAAACGCCAAAGCGGCGCGCCAGTTCTTTTAATACATCATCGGCAGTGGCATTTTGCGCTGCCAGCAATACCATGGTGTGAAACCAGAGGTCAGCGACTTCATACACCAGTTTATCAACATCCGCACCATGAGCAACATCTTTAGCCGCCATCACGGTTTCTGTGGCTTCTTCACCCACTTTTTTAAGAATAGCGTCAAGACCCTTATTATACAGGTTTGCCACATAGGATGAATCAGGGTCTTCACCTTTACGCTGCTCTAAGATGGCACTTAGTTGTGCCAGTATTTCGCCATTTGAAAGATCCTTCACCATCATATCTGCTTTAATCATCTGCCTTGTGGCTAGCGTATATCTCATCAGGGTGTTTGATAACAGGCTCTACATCAACCCATTTATCACCCTGTAACTGGCGATAAAAACAGCTCATCCGTCCTGTATGACAGGCTATACCACCCTGCTGTTCAACTTTTATTAAAATCACGTCTTCGTCACAGTCAAACCGAATATCTATAATTTTCTGTATATGACCTGATTCTTCGCCTTTATACCAGAGCTTTGCCCGAGAACGTGACCAGTACACCGCCTGCTTTTTCTCTGCCGTCAACTGTAATGCTTCGCGGTTCATCCACGCCATCATCAATACTTTACCACTACTGGCATCTTGCGCTATGGCTGGAATCAGGCCGTTGGCATCAAACCGTATTTCATCTAACCAGTTCATTATTTGTCTTTCACCCTTTGTCTTTCACAAGCGCATCTCAATACCACGCGCGGCCATGTGTTGCTTGGCCTGCGCGATGGAATATTCGGCAAAATGAAAGATACTCGCCGCCAGCACCGCATCGGCTCGGCCTTCGGTCACGCCATCGGCAAGGTGATCGAGATTGCCGACCCCGCCTGAGGCAATAACGGGTATCGATACCGATTCCGATATCGCTCGCGTCAGGCTTAAATCAAAACCAATTTTAGTGCCATCACGATCCATGCTGGTCAGTAAAATTTCACCTGCACCGTAATCGGCCATTTTTTTTGCCCATGTTATCGCATCCAAGCCGGTGGCTTTTCGACCACCATGAGTAAAGATTTCCCAGCGTGGGACTTCGCCTTTAGCACTCACCTGTTTGGCATCAATCGCCACCACAATACATTGCGAGCCGACTTTGTCCGATGCCTCACGCACAATGTCAGGGTTAAAAACAGCCGCCGTATTTATTGCCACTTTATCTGCACCGGCGTTTAGCATTCGGCGTACATCATCGACTTCGCGGATACCACCACCAACAGTTAATGGAATAAAAACTTCATTGGCAACCTGTTCAACCATATGCACGATGGTTTCACGGTTATCCGAGCTGGCGGTGATGTCCAGAAAGGTAATTTCGTCGGCACCTTCTTCATCATAACGCCGAGCAACGTCAACGGGGTTGCCCGCATCACGAATATCAACAAATTGCACGCCTTTGACCACGCGGCCATCAGCAACATCGAGACAGGGTATAATGCGTTTTGCCAGTGCCATGTTAACTACTTTTATTTGTTAAAATCAAAAAATACTTCATTTTTACTGCAAAATCTCGGGTCTATGCCATATTGAGTGAGTTTTTATTGTAACCCAGAAATACCAACGTTACTTACTCCGTCATTCCTGCATGTTTTTAGCGGGAATGACGAGAAGGATAATTCTTTGGTCACAATAAAAATCCACTCAATATGGCATAAACCCAAATATCATTGCTGATCTAACCATGCCTGCGCTTTGGCGAGGTCAATGGTGCCTTCGTAAATGGCACGACCAGTAATCGCACCCATGATACCTTCATCAGCAACCGCGCTTAATGCCTTTACATCGTCCATATCCGTGATGCCACCAGAGGCAATAATCGGAACCTTCACTGCCTGCGCCATTTTTACTGTGGCTTCAATATTTACACCCTGCATCATGCCATCACGTGAAATATCGGTATACACAATGGCTTCGACACCATCGTCTTCGAATCGTCTGGCCATGTCAATCACATCATGCTTAGACAACTTTGACCAGCCGTTGGTCGCCACTTTGCCGTTTTTAGCATCCAGACCAACAATAATATGCGTGGGAAATTCAGCGCAAACTTCGGCCACAAAATGGGGCTGCTTCACCGCTTGTGTGCCGATGATTAAGTAATTCACCCCCGCATCCAGATAAGCGGCAATGGTATCTTCGTCACGAATACCGCCGCCCAGTTGAATTTTTAAATCTGGATAAGCCAGCGCAATGTCATGGATTACACTGGCATTTTCAGGTTTGCCAGCAAAAGCACCGTCAAGGTCGACAATGTGCAGTCGCCGAGCACCCGCTGCCACCCATTGCCCGGCCATCGCCACCGGGTCTTCGGAAAATACAGTGCTATCATCCATGTCGCCCTGACGCAGGCGCACACAATGGCCATTTTTTAAATCTATTGCGGGTATTAATAACATGTGCTGTCTCTTATTTTAAAGACCGTTACTGCTGGTCGTTATTGTCGACCATTCCATCGACAAAAGTTTTTCAGTAATTGTAAACCATCGCCAGCACTTTTTTCAGGATGAAACTGTGCAGCAAAGACATTTTTATCGGCAATTGCCGAAACAAACTCAATGCCATAGTCGGTGCTGCCGGTGATTAAGTTCTGCTCGTCCGGATCAACATAATAACTGTGTACAAAATAAAATCGCTGATTGTTTTCGATGCCCTGCCACAATGGGTGCTGGCTGCGGTGTAAAACGTTATTCCAGCCCATATGCGGTATTTTCAGCTGCTGCATTTGCGGGCGTATGGCGGCATCAGCAAAGGCGCGGACATTACCCGCATACTTATTCATGCAGTTTACACCCTGGTTTTCTTCACTGTGTGCCATTAAGACCTGCATGCCCATGCAGATACCAAGAAACGGTTTTTCACTCGCGGCCTGTAACACAACTTTATCCAACGCCCGCTTTTTTAACTGTGCCATGCAGTCTCGCGCCGCGCCCTGACCGGGGAACACAACGCGCTCGGCACTGGCAATTTCATCGGCGTTAGAGCTGATCGTGACCCGTTGATTATCCGCCACTACGTGTTCCAGCGCCTTGCAAACCGAGCGTAAATTGCCCATGCCGTAATCAACGACTGCAATAAGTGAACTCATGAAATTAAAACTCGTTATTGATGCTGAATATTGTTTATAAGGAGCCTTTGGTGCTCGGCATCACACCTTGCATTCGTGAATCAGCGGTTAACGCCATACGCACCGCACGGCCGAAGGCTTTAAATATTGTCTCTGCAATATGGTGTGCGTTATCGCCCTTTAAGTTATCAATATGTAAAGTCACATTGGCATGGTTGATGAAGCCCTGAAAAAACTCATGGAATAGGTCAACGTCAAAATCACCTATGCTAGCACGTGAAAATTTGACGTTATACTCCATACCCGGACGACCTGAAAAGTCGATAACAACCCGTGATAAAGCTTCATCCAGCGGCACATAGGCATGGCCATAACGCACAATGCCTTTTTTATCACCCACCGCTTTGGCCACCGCCTGCCCCAGCGTAATACCAATGTCTTCAACCGTGTGATGTGCATCAATATGCAAATCACCTTTTGCCTGAATATCGAGATCAATTAAGCCATGACGAGCCACCTGATCCAGCATGTGTTCAAGAAAAGGCACACCGGTATCAAGCTTGCATTCACCACTGCCATCGAGGTTTATTTTTACCCGAATTTGTGTTTCCAGTGTATTGCGTTCAACACTTGCCTGACGTTGAGTCATTTTTTCTCCAGATAATCGATAGTAAACAGCCGCTTATTTATTCGCCGTCGCCGTCATTTTTTAATATTA
>CAZMLD010000153.1:0-5784 GCA_964566975.1 uncultured Thiotrichaceae bacterium
TATTGTGGTGCTTTCAGTGATGAATGGTTTTGGCAATGAGTTACGTGATCGTACTTTAAGCATGACTTCACATGCCACCATTTCTGGCTTTGATGGGTTTTTGCGTGACTGGCCGGCAGTGTTAGATAAAGTTGAAAAAGAAGCGGAGGTGGTGGCTGCCGCACCGTTTATAAGCAAAGAAGTCATGCTCTCCAGTGGTCGGCGTGTAAGTGGCTCTTTGATTCGTGGCATCGAGCCTGAGCAAGAAACAAAAGTTTCTCTGGTCGAGTCAAAAATGGTCTCTGGCAGTTTGTTTGATTTAAAACCAGGGGAATATGGCATTGTGCTTGGCAGAGAACTGGCCAATGCTTTGGGTGTATTTGAAGGCAGCCGCATAACCGTTATCACACCGCAGGCAAGCATAACCGCTATCGGTGTGATGCCAAGGTTACGCCGTTTTACTGTGGTTGGCGTGTTTGAGGTTGGCATGCATCAATACGATGCCGCAATGGCTTATATGCATTTACAGGATGCAGCAACATTATTCAGCTATAAAGATAAAATTAATGGCCTGCGTTTAAGGTTAACCGATTTATATGAAGCGCCGCGCATTACCCAGGAGATTGAAAATAACTTTGGTGATGATTTCTGGGTAAGAGACTGGACGCAACAACATAAAAATTTCTTCCGTGCCCTGCAAACAGAAAAAACCGTTATGTTTATCATTTTGCTGATGATGATTTCGGTGGCGGCATTAAACATCGTTTCCACCCTGATGATGACAGTGACAGATAAAGAATCAGATATTGCCATTTTACGTGCTTTGGGTATGCGACCATCAAGTATTATGGCGATTTTTATCATCCAGGGAGCATTTATTGGTTTTTTTGGTACATTAATAGGCGTGCTTACTGGGGTGCCCGTTGCACTTCATGTGTTTGAAATCGTCTCCTGGTTAGAGCAGTTATTTAATACTGATTTCCTGCCCAGTGATGTTTACTACATCAGCGATATTGTTTCTGATGTTAAAGCCAGTGAAGTGGTTACTTATGCGCTGGCTGCTTTTTCCGTTACCATTCTTGCTACTATTTACCCTGCTTGGCGTGCTTCTCGTATTTTGCCCGCTGAAGCATTGCGTTACGAATAAGGTGGTTTTGTGTTAACAGCAATCAACATAGCAAAAGATTACAACGATGGTGTGCGTAGTGACTTGCATGTATTAAAAGGTATTAATTTTTCCTTAGACCATGGCGAAACCTCAGCCATTATCGGTACTTCTGGTTCAGGAAAAACGACGCTGTTAAACATACTGGGTGGGCTGGACAAGCCCAGCAGTGGCGAGGTTCTACTCGATGGTATGGACGTGCATAAAATCAGTGAAAAAAAACGTTGCACCGTTAGAAATGAACGCTTTGCTTTTATCTATCAATTTCATCACCTGCTGCCAGAGTTCACGGCGATGGAAAATGTCGCCATGCCATTGTTAATTAAAGGCGGCTCCGTAGCGCAGGCAGAACAGCGTGCGATAAAAGTATTAACAGAGGTTGGTTTAAAAAAACGTATTCATCATAAGCCCAGTGAATTGTCAGGTGGGGAAAGACAACGCGCTGCCATTGCGCGTGCGCTAGTTCATCAACCAGACTGTATTTTTGCCGATGAACCTACCGGTAATCTTGATCGTAAAAATGCCGTACAGGCGATAGAGCTTATTATTAACTTAAATAATGAATATAAAACATCGTTGGTTATTGTTACCCACGATTTAAAAATCGCCGAACGTATGGACACCGTGTATACGCTTGAAGACGGTATGTTGAACAAAGTGTAAAGGTGAATTATCTCTGCATGAGCGTCATTTGATTCGTCTGCCTGTTACGTTCAGAGCCTGTATCGCGCAAGCTTCTCAGAGTAAAACTTTTTCAATGCCACCGTTATTTGCTTTTTTAATAAACTGTTTTTCCCAGTCTTTACCATACATCTTATTTGCCATTTCAATAACGATATAGTCTGTTTTTAAGCCAGTGTCATCGGTATAACGTGCCAGCCCCTGTTGGCAGGCGGGGCAGGAAGTGAGTATTTTTACTTCATTGTTTTTTACTTTATTTAAGCCCGTTAATTGCTTAATATTTTTGCGTAGGTCTTCGCGCTTGCGGTAACGTAGTTGTTCTGCAATATCAGGTCGTGCCGTACCCAGCGTACCCGATTCACCGCAGCAGCGGTCACTGGCGGTGACTTCTTTGTTAAGCAGTTTAGAGGCAACCGAAATCGGTTTGTATTGTTTCATTGGTGTGTGGCAGGGGTCATGAAGCAGGTATTGTGTATCCGTGTTTGTTTGCAAGGTGATATTTTTTTCCATCAAATATTCGTGTATGTCTAGCAATCGGCAGTCTGGAAATATTTTTTCAAATTCATATTTCATTAGTTGATCCATGCAGGTGCCGCAGGATACGATGACTGTTTTGATATCCAGATAGTTTAAGGTGTTGGCAATACGATGAAATAAAACACGGTTTTCAGTGGTTATCGACTGGCCTTTGCTTTTCAGGCCTGCCGCCGTTTGTGGGTAACCGCAACATAAATAACCTGGTGGTAACACGGTCTGCACACCCGCTTCATAGAGCATGTGTAAGGTTGCCATGGCAATTTGACTAAATAGTCGTTCTGAGCCACAGCCAGGAAAATAAAAAACCGCATCGGATTCATCAAAATTAAGTGTTGGGTTTCTGATTATCGACACATAGCTGGTGTCTTCCAGACCAAGTAAGGCACGGCTGGTTTTACGTGGCACAGCAACGCGTATAGGTTTGCGTACGAGGTTAACTATTTGAGTGGTTTGTTTAACCGGCCCGGTGGTGCTTGGTGGGATACGGCTTTTTTTCCCTAACAGGCCGAATTTTTTTGCAAAAAAATGGCCAATATTAATGGCTTTAAAACCACCACGAGCGAGTACTAGTCGCATCGCATTGACGGTGAATGGACGAGTAACATTAAGAAAACTTATGGCAGCTTTTGCGCCTAGGTTACTTTTCTTTTGACCGTGTTTAGTCAGGATGTGACGCATTTGTATGGAGACATCACCAAAGTCAATATTGACCGGGCAGGGGGGTAAACACTTATGACAGGTCGTGCAGTGATCCGCAATATCATTCATTGAGTCAAAATGAGACAGTGACACGCCGCGCCTGGTTTGCTCTTCATATAAAAAAGCTTCAATGATTAACCCCGTCGCCAGTATCTTGTCACGCGGTGAATAAAATAAATTTGCCCGCGGTATGTGTGTCATGCACTTTGGTTTGCATTTTCCGCAGCGCAAACAGTTTTTAATTTCATCGTTTAGCTCACCCAGCTCGCTGTCTTCGAGAATAATCGCTTCCTGCTGGACGAGGCGAAGTGAGGGCGTGTAGGCTAACTCCAGGCTCGATGCTGCGGATAATTTGTCTTTGTTAAAATGTTGATGAGGGTCAACGCGTTTTTTATAATCGGCAAAGGCGGCGATTTTTTCCGCTTCCAGATATTGTATCTTGGTTAAGCCAATGCCATGTTCACCGGAAATGACACCATCAAGCGATTGTGCCAGTAACATGATCTGGTCAACAATTTTATCGGCTTCATGCAACATGGCATAATTATCAGAATGTACTGGTATATTAGTGTGTACGTTGCCATCGCCTGCGTGCATGTGCAGGGCGATAAATATTTTTTCATCTTTAATTTTGTAGTGAATGCTTTTAAGTTTTTCCCGAATCGGCTTTAAATCCTGACCAGAAAATATTTCACTTAAATGCTGGTAGATTTCAGTACTATATGAGATCAGGCACTCGCGGCGTAATATTAAATCAATTAAGCTATCATTTTTCCGGATGCTTTTTCGTTCATGAGGCAGCAACAAGTTTTTTACTTCGGCAGCTGGCGATGCTAGGTTTTGTAAAATGGCAGACCAGCGTTGTTTGCTGGTTTCGATGAGTTGTATTGCGGCGGCGCATTTGTTGTCGATAATTTTTTTCGCTTCTACACTGTTTGTGTAGCTGCCATCTTCTGGCATATCTTTAACACCACGGGAAAGATATGTTGTTATTGCATCACAAATTTTTATTTTATTGCTGATTGCCTGATTAATATTGATGCACTCGATGCTGCGGTTGTATTCCGCTAACCGTGGTAACGGAATGACCACATCTTCATTAATTTTAAAGGCATTGGTGTGTGCAGAAATGGCGGCGGTTCTGGCACGATCTAGCCAGAACCGTTTTCGTGCCTCAGCGCTGACGGCAATGAAACCTTGTGCATTTCTTTTTTGGCAGCATTCAATAATCTGCTTAGAAATGATGGTTAACTGCTCTTTGTCGTTTGACGCCAGGTCGGCTAATAAAATCATTTTTGGTCGCGCGTTAAGGTGTCCATCTGTACTGCTGGCTTTCGTGGTGTACTTAACTGCTTTAATATAACGCTCGTCCAGATGTTCAAGGCCGGTTAGTAAAATATGCTTATTGGCATCAGCCAGTTGTTTGACTTCTATAATCGCTGGTACTGCCTCAGCAATGTCGGTGCCGAAAAATTCCAGACAGATGGTATGTTTGTGTTCCGGCATTTTATGCAACAGAAAACGCCCAGAGGTAATCAGGCCGTCACAACCTTCTTTTTGAATGCCGGGCAGGCCAGATAAAAACTTATCGGTGACATCTTTGCCTAAACCTGCTTTGCGAAAATCCTTGCCATGCATTTGCAATAGTTCAGGCTCGCCTATGAGGGTTTTGCCATCGCTTTCAAAGCGTGTGATTTTAAAAGCTACATCCTGTTGCTCATGAATTTTACCGAGGTTATGGTTGATGCGTTCTACCTCCATCCATAATCCGTCAGGGGTTACCATGCGCCATGACACCAGGTTATCCAGTGCAGTGCCCCAGATAACGGCTTTTTTACCGCCGGCATTCATTGCAATATTGCCGCCAATAGTTGATGCATCTTGAGAAGTAGGGTCGACAGCAAAGGCAAGACCGTGTGCATCGGCCAAATCAGAAACACGGCGGGTAATCACTCCTGCGCCACATTCAACAACGGGCTGTTTCTCGCCATGTTCTGTGCCAGCTAATACAATATGCTTGATTGAGCTTAAGGTTTCCAGCTTTTCGGTATTGATAATAGCCGTATTGGCATGAAGGGGGATGGCACCGCCGGTATATCCTGTGCCACCACCCCTTGGAATGATGGTTAGCCCTAAAGCTATACAGCACCGCACAAGCGCAGCCACTTCTTCTTCACTGTCAGGTTTGATAACAACGAATGGCATGGCAATACGCCAGTCAGTGGCATCCGTTGAATGTGCTACTCGCGCCAGTGGGCTGAAATCAACATTGTTTTTAGAGGTGATTTTAGTCAGAATTTTGGTGCTTTTTTGCCGCAGTGTAATTTGAGATAACAGATCTTGTTCAAAAGTCTGGATGGCCTGCAAGCCACTACGGTGTAGTGCTAATGCATCGGTATTACCATCAGCACGCAGTTCAACCTGCTGCAAGCGGTGGGTGAGGGCATCAATTAATGCTTTACGGCGTTTTCGATTATTTAGTAGATCATCCTTAACAAAAGGATTGCGCTCGATTACCCACATATCACCGAGAACTTCAAACAGCATACGCGCCGAACGACCGGTGCGACGAGAGCCACGAAGGCGTTCAATAATGCGCCAGCTATCGATGCCGAGAAAGCGAATAATGATTTCTCGGTCAGAATAGGAGGTGTAGTTATAAGGGATTTCTCGAATTCGAACGGGTGGTGTTTCTGGCATGTCTAACAATAGATTGTGGCTAG
>CAZMLD010000154.1:0-5754 GCA_964566975.1 uncultured Thiotrichaceae bacterium
AAATCAATAACCTGCGTCCTTACCTCATAATAATGCTGAGCTAAATGCAGAGGCATGTTAATAATTATCGATCTATATTGAATATGCTCCGTGTTTCTGTGCTGCTTGATAAGGTGGGTTATTTGTTGTCTGGAGTACTGAGTGACGCTGATTAAATAGCCTGTCATAAAGCCTTCCTCGGTCTTGTTGATCGCCTCGTAATCAAACTGGATCAATGCATGTTGTACCCACTGGTAACGCTTTTATTCGCCTTACGTTCAGACTCATTTCATAGTGGATAGGGCTGTAGTACTTTAATCGAGCTGGTGAAAGTTGCAAATAATGTCTGATTCTGAAGGTGAAAAGTGAACCAATGCGAACGAAGTGCGGATCACGTAGCCTTATGTGATGACAACTTTCACATTTTGAGGGTGTATCATGTTAATAAATATCAAGCATCTATTCGTAATAGTCCTGTTAACGCCGATATTTCTCGCTGGTTGCGGTAGTAGTAACAATTCGACGGCAACACCAGTGCCGGATGACATTTCTTTTGCGGTAATATTATCGAGTGAGTTCACCGTGCCGCAGACGGTTGCTAGTGGCAGTGGTACGGCCAGCTTAACGTTGGATCGCGATAGTGGCGCTCTCAGCGGTTCGGTGATGCTGATGGGCTTAAGTGGCAGCATCACCGCTGCACATATTCATAATGGGATAGCTGGCATTACTGGTGCCGTCCTCGTCACGCTACAACCTGATGCCAGTAACACTTCGTTACTGACCGTACCGACGGGCACCACACTGGATGCCACACAAATCGTCGAGATACAAAATTCTGAGTATTACATTAACGTACATACCGCCGCTAATCCTTCTGGAGAACTTCGTGGCCAGATTGTTGCTGCCAACCAGCAAATAATACGCACTCTGCTCAAAGGAGAAAATGAAGTGCCGTTGGCGGTGAATTCGGTGAACAGCGCAACGGCTTATATCACTGTTGATACCATCAGTGGTGAAGTCAGAGGAAATATTCGTAATATGGGGCTGGCTGATGCTAGCGCAGTGCATATCCACATGGGTTTCGCCGGCATCAATGGTGCTGTACAGACCACGCTGATACGGGATGCTGGAGATGTTGCTTTATGGGCGACACCAGATAACACGTTATTAGATGCCAGCCAGCTTGCCAGTTTATTAGTTGGTGGTCTTTATTTTAACGTGCACACGCCGACGCACCCAGGTGGAGAAGTAAGGGGACAGATTATTGCTCCGCCTATCGAACTGGTGCGGGTCTCCCTGAGTGGTGATTTTGAGGTGCCAGCCGCTGTGATGAGTGCTGGCAGTGCCGTCGGCTATGTGACCGTTGATGGAGACAGTGGTATGGTGACGGCGAACATTATTACCGATGCTCTGGTCGATAGCACCGCAGCACACATTCACCGTGGTCTGGCAGGGACAAATGGTAATGTTATTGTAACCCTGACCAGGGATGCAAGTGATACTCGTTTATTTAGCTCAGCCGCTGGCGAGGTTCTGGATGCGGTGGCCTTAGCCGAGTTTTTCGACGCTAAACTGTATCTGAATGTACACACCGCCAGTAATCCTGCCGGTGAGGTTCGTGCTCAACTCGCGCCAGCCAATACTGCCGTTATACGCAGCGTGCTGGACGGTAGTCAGGAAGTGCCAGCCATCATTACCGCAGCATCCGGTGTTGCTTATACCACCGTTAATGAAAACGATGGCAGCATCAATGCTAATTTGAGAACCCATGATTTGACCACTGTAGCGGCTCATATTCATGAAGCAGTGGCGGGCACAAATGGTGGTGTATTACTGGGGTTAATAAATGATGCATCGGACACTGATTTCTGGTCTGTAAGCGGTGTTTTAAGCACCGCGCAATTAATGACCCTGATGGCCGATGGTTTGTATTTTAATGCACACTCTGCGTTGAATCCAGGCGGTGAAATCCGCGCGCAGATTATCCATGAATAAACGGCATGTGTCCCATAAGGTCTGGCCTGTTGTCACAGGCTCAGGCCAGAGAAATGCAGAAAATAGCGAGTACATCAACTGAGTCCGACACGTTAATCTGGTTGATGTACTAGCAGTAACTTCATATAATAATGGACAAAGTGATGCAGGTTTAGTTACCACCTCGGCGTGTCACTTCAGATGTAGCTGTTAAGCAATTGAACAACTTCCTGCCACTGATGTTCTGACAGTATTGTTTGCATATTATCTCTACAGTTTAAAGACATCTGAGCCATTTCCCGTTTTTTCTTCGCCATCGCATCAAACTGTTGCATCAAACTGTTATTTGACTCCATGGCTAATGCCTGTTGCGTGACTTTCTTTTCGGACTGTAAAACCTGATCGAATAAAATAGACCAGTGAACCATGTTCTTCAAGCGCCACTCTTCTAAAGCTTTTGTCTGTATATCGGTTAGTGCTAACTCTTTTTCATGTTTTAAAATAATAAGCATTAATTTAGGCATCGGTGAAACGCGTAATAATGCCTGGGTTTCATTGCCTTCTTTTTTTGCTGAGGCGGTCAGACGTAGTCTCTGCTCCCTTAACGTCATTAATGCTGACCACTGCTTTTCATCTAAGGTTTTTTGCATGGTAGCCGTGCAAAGGTATTTCCTGTCAATTAGCTTGCCGCGTAAATTGAGTAAGGTGTTTTTTAATTGATTAAGGTCAGATCTGCTTATGCCTTCAAGTGTGAGCTGTTTAATTTTACCTTCAATTTCAATGATTTCATTCATTAGCATTTGCATCGGTTTTTGATTATTATTTTTCCACGCATTGATTACTTCAAGTTGATTTTTGTCAAGCGCCAGATGCTTTGCATTCATTTTAATCAGCATCATTAAGTTAGGCATAGGCGAAGTATGCATGGCTTTTTGCATGCCTGACAACGTATTTGCACTAGCCTGAGCAGTAAAAACAAATGATAGGAAAATGATAACGATTGATTTCTTGTAAGACATGAAATTCATAAGAGGCTCCTTGAGTGTAGAGTGCTATAGACAGCCAGAAATTATTTTAATTCTGAATGGATTTTTTTATTATAATATGTAGCTAGTAAGGAAGTAGAAAAAATTTATGCCAGAAAATAAATCTGGGTCAATTTTGAGGAACGTACGCCTGAATATCAGAGTGAGTTTAGATATGTTCTAAGTGATTTCTGGGGGTTGGCGTATTGTTGTTGATGTATGTCATGAGAGCTGAACATCCTGTTGACGATATCGCGACTTCCTGCTAAAAAGATATATCTTTTTAGCATTAAAAGTTTTTTTGTGCTAAATTTTTTTAGCCCTGTGTCGATAATGTATTAAGGGTTTTCCTAACTAGATTGATATAAAATATGTATGATAAAAGTAACTTATTGGAGTCAGTGAGCCTCATCACCAGAGGGCGTGATACAAAATCACTGGGCAAAGATTTCCTTAAAGTCCTTGCCGATTTTATAGAGTTTGATGCCCTGGTTTTATTTCATAAGCCGCGAAACTCAAACGATGGCTATATGGATATGGTCAGTTGCATTCCCAGCACTGCCTTTCAGGAGATGCAGAAATCCGCCCTGTATAAAGTCTGTGAGCAGGGAGTAAAACATGATGAACATATAACTCGTTGCATTGTAGAAGCTGAAACGGTGGTGGTTGCACTAGATGGATTACAACGCATTCTGATTCCTGTCGTGGTGAATAATGCAGTGATAGATATCATCGACATACATGGCCACCACTTCTCTGCCAGTACGGAAAATATTATTCATGGGTTTACACGTATTTATAGTAATTTCCTCACTATTCTTGACGACAATGAACATGACACTTTGACGGGGCTTCTTAATCGTAAAACATTCGATCTTCGACTTTCTGAGTTAATTGCTATTTCAGATAAAAATAATGATGACATAGCATGCTTTGTAAAAGAACGTCGAGCTGTCAATAATGAAACCTATCATTGGGCTGGGATCTTAGACATTGATTACTTTAAAAAAATTAATGATAATTTTGGCCATGTGTTTGGCGATGAGATTCTTTTGTTGTTTGCGAACTTAATGGGCAAAACATTTAGAGCAAAGGATCTTTTGTTTCGATACGGTGGTGAAGAGTTTGTTGTTGTCTTAACGCCTGTTACTGCATCCGATGCTTTTATGGCTTTTGAACGATTTAGAAAAATACTAGAATCATATGATTTTCCTCAGGTGGATCAGGTGACGGTAAGCATAGGCATGGTGAAGATTGCTGACCAGGAACATTCTACCACCGTGCTTGAGCATGCTGACCAAGCACTATATTACGCTAAAGATCATGGTCGTAATCAGGTATGTGACTATCATGAGCTGATTAAGAGCGGTGATATTGAAGTGCTGAATGTTGAAAGTGAAGTTGATTTTTTTTAAGCATGAAAAGTTTACCGCAGTTTGTGAGCGACATGCTACGATTTATATATTGCGACATGACGCGTGTCATTGCTCAACGTTAGAAATCACCCCACAATATTTGTAATGCGCTAATCACAGCCGGGGCAGCAGTTTCGGTGCGTAAGATGCGCGGCCCAAAACAGATGTTATGAAATTGTTGTGTTTGTAAATGACTGATTTCATCGTCAGCTAAACCTCCTTCTGGGCCGATAAAAACTTCTACCACACTACTGCCATCATTGTCTATTTTGGGCGTTAATTGCTTGAGTGATTGTTGTGTTGCCGGATTTAAAACAATTTTTAGTGCGCTGGGCTTTAGCAGGGGAGCCAGGTTAGTGAATAATTTTATTTCTAAAATTTCAGGTAGTATGCAACGACCAGACTGTTCACAGGCGCTGATGGCGATTTTACGCCAGTGAGCCAGTTTTTTTTGTTGTTTGTCTGCCGTGAGTTTGGCGTTTGAATGCTGGCACAAAACGGGAATGATTTTATTAACGCCGAGTTCAACCGACTTTTGAATCGTGGTTTCCATCCGGTCTAAACGAGATAAGCCCTGGATTAACGTGATGTCTAAATTAGATTCATTGTTGATTTTTGTTTTTGATTCAACCGTGACCAGCGTTTTTTTTGGGTTTTCATTACGTGTTTTACACAGGTAGTCGTAACCATTGCCATTAAACAGAATGACTGGGCTTTTCTCCTTTGTTCGTAATACACGAATTAAATGACTGGACATGTTTTTGTCCAGTTCTATGGTTTCACCGCAGGAGAGAGCTTCGTTGAGATATAAACGGGTAATACGCACGATGAGTTTATAAAGACAGGTTTTTCCAGATTGCGTGGGTGCTGCCTGCCTGGTTCAAGGTGTAAAAGTGAAGGCCGGGCACGTTTTGTTCCAAGAGTTGATTGCACAGCTTGCTGACGACATCAAGGCCAAAAGCTTGCAGGCTTTCTTTGTCATCGGCGTATGCCTCAAGCTGTTTTCGTATCCAGCGTGGAATTTCAGCACCACAAGTGTCCGAAAAACGGGTAAGGCTGGCATAATTAGTAATGGGCATAATACCGGGTGTGATGGGGATTGTGATATTGTTTTTTTCACAGTTATCAACAAAACGTGAGTATGCCTCGATGCTATAAAAGTACTGTGTGATCGCACCATTAGCGCCAGCAGCAACCTTGTTTTTGAAGTGTTCAAAGTCACATTGTGGTGAGCTTGACTCAGGGTGGTACTCTGGATAGGCAGCAACTTCTATGGTGAAGTGCTCGCCAGTGCTTTCTCTAATAAAAGACACCAGCTCATTGGCGTATGAGAGTTCCATGGTGGCTTCGCCGTTATTGGG